>JAFTPO010000016.1 GCA_017463225.1 Lachnospiraceae bacterium
GGAGAGCTGAACAAGTATAGACTGACAGAGCAAAATGCTCCGGTTGGATATAAGGTATCAGAGGATATCTACTTTGCAATTGACAGCTATGGATTGCTTTATATTAGTTCTGATGGTGGTTTAACATATAGCCAGAGCAACAGTTCTGCAGTGACTATGGTAGATGAGCCAATGAGTATATATGTAAACAAGGTGGATGCAACAGATTCCAAGGGATTGTCAGGTGCAAAGCTTACTATTACAGAAAAGGAATCTGGAAAGGAAATTATTACTTGGATATCAACAGGTACCAAAAAGGAACTTCCGCTAAGTCTATTCAAACCAAGTGTTATGTACACATTAACTGAGCTTGAGTCACCATATGGATATGAGATAGCTAACAGTATTAATTTTATAATGGATAGTGATGGAACCTTGTATGCTGGAAAAGGTCTATTTAATCTTCATAGTGATACAATAGTTATGAAAGATGAGCTTGACTATATGTATATCAACAGAATCGACAGAGAAACTAGTGACAATGTAGCGGGTTCAGAGCTTAAGGTAGTGGATCCTTCAGGAACAACAGTAGGAACATGGGTAACAACAACTGATAAGTATGAGGTCCCTATTAAAGAGTTTAAACCGGATACAGAGTATACAGTAATAGAAGAGGTTACTGCAGATGGATATACTACAGCAGAGAGCAAGGTATTTAAGGTAACTGAGGATGGTAAGGTTCATATTAAGACCGAGGATGGTTTTACAGAGGTTACTGATAAGTGGGTTGTTATAACTGACAAGCCGGGTTCAACAAGCCAAGATAAGCCTAATGATAGTAGTACTGAGATAACTACAGAAGAGACAACCTCAACTACCACAGAGGAGACAACTTCAACTACTACAGAAGCAACAACTTCAACAACAGAGAATACAACGGAAGATACGCCTACAGATACAACTGTAGCTACGGGAGATAATTCTAATATAAGTATGGTATTTATGGTTATGCTTATATCTGGAGTTGGATTGATGCTCTTAGGTTTAAGAAAGAGAAGTAAGGCTTAAAATAGAATAATGGTTAAAAATAAAGCTCTTGGGATGACGGACACTTTTCTGCCATCTCAAGAGCTTTTGAAATTATATAAGTGTAATAAATATTGAATATATGATTATGCGGGTAACAGGTAAGAAACCTGTGTGTTCAAGCTTATGCGTGAAAATAGTGGAGTGGGATTGTGCTAAACTTGATTTTTTAAAGTGTCTTAAGTATAATTTAGACATGGTTACATACAAATAATATTTTGATATTGCACAAGTATAAATCTCATATTAGAAGGTGAAAAGAATGAAAAGAAAAATTATGTGTTTGTTTATTGGTATATTGCTTATATGCACATGTGGATGTGGGAGTAATGATGCTGATGTTATTGAAAATGTAACAGCCGAAAACAATGATGTGAATTATAATAATGAAAATATTACAATTGATTACGAAAATGCCGAATTATATGAAACAGCATTAAATGAAGGGCGAGAAACAATTGGAAATATTGTGAAATTTGAAGTTGTAGAATACCATCCAGGATCTATAGCTGGATATAATGCTTGGGCTGGTGAGCATTTGAATTTTATCTCTCAAGAAGATGTAATGCTAAAGTCTGATGATGTTGTAACAGGAAGAGTTGTTTCTGTAAAACAAGAAATTGGTTCATGGTTTATTGAATATGAATTGATTTGTGTTAATGAGGAGATTGAGGTGATAGAAGTAGTACAGGAAATAGAAGATGAAGATGAGGTAGAGGAATTAGATAGTGTTGAAAATATAACTACTTCAGATACCGTCGTTACAGAAAATGCACAAGTTATCACTGAGGAAGAAGAATTTATTGAGGCTTTTAAAGAGTATCAAAGTGAAGCGGTTGCAAGCGAAGTATATAATATATATGCAACGGAACTAGGGTTTGAAAACATAGAATTTAAAGGAACGTTGGATAGTACTCTGAATTACGAAATTATTGCGAATGGATATAATACTGTGGTAACGGTTATCGAAGAAGGCGACTATAGAATATTTATACCTAGTTCACCTTTTGTTTTGTATGAAGATGGTTGTGTACAAACTAGTTGTGCAGAATTAGAGGATCAAACAATTGATAGTTATGATATGCAATCATACTATATTATAGCAAAGACCATAGTGGAAGATAATCTGAAAAATCCGAAGAGCGCAGATTTCCCTTCTACGGAAGAAATATCGTATCAGAAAAAAGGTAATTTGGTAGCATTGAAGGGATATGTATATGCAGAAAATTCATTTGGTG
Organism: Lachnospiraceae bacterium; assembly: GCA_017463225.1. GTDB lineage: Bacteria > Bacillota > Clostridia > Lachnospirales > Lachnospiraceae > Coprococcus_C. The sequence goes on from JAFTPO010000016.1 coordinate 2,304, forward strand.
CAACTGTAAAAAGTGATTGGGTAGTTCAATTTTATGTGAATGATTTAGGGATGTTTGATTATACAGTTCAATACGTTGAATTAGATGGAAGTTCGTCTGGAGAATTTATATCATACGAATGATATTAGTTTAGAGAGATATAGTTCGATTTACTGAATTATTGAATACTTGAAATTACTATTAAGAGCAGAGCTAACAACTCTGCTTTTTCACATTGTACACAATCTATTAGATAATGAGTTTCTTCCTATTATAATACAATAGTAGAAGAGGAGAAGTGCCGAGGTGCCCAAGAAGTGCCCAAATTGGGGAAGAATATTTACTGGAACTCCTTGTCCTGCAGACCGTCCGTGATTTTCGACCATAATTCAGAAATCCTTTATTATAAACGACTCCCCAAGGACTTCCTAGGGGTAAAACTAAAAAAAGCAACCATATAAAATGATTGCCTTTACATGCGGGTAACAGGAGTTGAACCTGCACGGGTGTTCCCACTAGAACCTAAATCTAGCGCGTCTGCCAATTCCGCCATACCCGCATTCTTTAGATAGAAGTTTTCTTCTAAATAAAAAAGTGAGCCACGGGGGAATCGAACCCCCGACAACTTGATTAAAAGTCAAGTGCTCTACCGACTGAGCTAGTGGCCCATAATTAAAAAATTTAAGCTGGGCTAGTTGGATTCGAACCAACGAGTGCAGGAGTCAAAGTCCTGTGCCTTACCGCTTGGCGATAGCCCAAAGAGCTTGCTCCTAGCAAAGCTTAAATAATAAAAAAGGTGGATAAAGGGATTCGAACCCTTGGCCTCCAGAGCCACAATCTGGCGCGCTAACCAACTGCGCTATACCCACCATAGTAAAAAATATAAAAAAAATAAATGTGCCCGAAGGGATTCGAACCCCCGACCCACGGCTTAGAAGGCCGTTGCTCTATCCAGCTGAGCTACGGACACATTTGATTTTCGCTTATTGCGAAAATAAAGAGCGGGTGATGGGAATCGAACCCACGTATCTAGCTTGGAAGGCTAGTGTTCTACCATTGAACTACACCCGCATATCATGCATAAAAAGTGTTTGGTTATAAGTCGGGGTGACAGGATTCGAACCTGCGACCTCCTGATCCCAAATCAGGCGCTCTAGCCAAGCTGAGCCACACCCCGAGGTGATTAAAACTAGTTGCGTACTCTGTGTGGTAACTTGGTACCTTTCCTTGACGCAAGATAGATTATATTACACAAATAATTGATTGTCAACAGATTTTTTGAAAAAAATTTGACTTATATTTTTTAAAGTTGTAAACTCTTGATTTAGTGAGGTGAAAAACGTGGAAAACTTTATTTTTAGTATAAATTCAACTATGCCCATATTCCTTGTAATATTGTTAGGATATGTATTAAAACGAATAGGGATGCTTACAGAAGAGTTTGCAGATGTGGCAAATAAGTTTTGCTTTAATGTAGCTCTTCCTGTTATGCTTTTTAAGGACATATCTGCTACAAACGTAAAAAAGGATATGGATGTAAGGTTTTTCCTGTTCTGCCTTATAGTAACTATAGTAATGTTTGGATTAGTGTGGTCCTTGTCTAAGCTTATAATTAAGGATAAGAGCTTGGTGGGAGCATTTGCTCAGGCCGGAGCCAGAGGTAGCGCAGCCATACTAGGAGTTGCATTCGTAGAGAATATCTGTGGCGATATAGGAATGACAGCTTTGATGATAGTTGCATCAGTTCCATTTTTTAATATGCTTTCAGTAGTGATTCTTGTTTGCGAAGGTCCAAATAAAAATGGACAGGGTGCAAGTAAACTCAAGAATTCTATAATAAACATTGCTAAGAACCCTATTATCATAGGAATTATATTGGGATTATTGGCTTCATTGGTAGAACTTAAACTTCCTGTTATACTTGATAGAGGTCTTGATTATGTTGGAAGGACAGCTACGCCTATTGCTCTGATTGCCATAGGTGCAGGCTTTAGCTTTAAGGAAGCCCTTACAAGGCTTAGACCGGCTATTGGAGCATCATTTATCAAATTGATTGGTCTTCCTATGATATTTTTGCCTATAGCTATGAAGCTTGGATTTAGAGATGCTGAGATGGTAGCAATATTGGTTATGCTTGCAGCACCAACTACCGTAAGTAGCTATGTAATGGCTAAGAGTATGGATAATGACCACGTTTTAGCTTCTAATGCTATAGTAATCACAACACTTGCGTCATCTGTTACTCTTACACTTTGGGTATATATCCTTAGATGTTTGGGTATGATATAATATGTGGTGATGAAGCTGCTGGAAAAAATTATATTATTTTTTAAAAATAGTTCTTGACTTTTTCCTCATATGCCTTTATACTAACAAAGGTGTCAGATGACACATCGATTTATGGGATCTTAGCTCAGCTGGGAGAGCATCTGCCTTACAAGCAGAGGGTCACAGGTTCGAGCCCTGTAGGTCCCATTTAATATGGCGGGATAGCTCAGTTGGCTAGAGCACACGGTTCATACCCGTGGTGTCGAGGGTTCAAATCCCCCTCCCGCTATTTTTTTTATGGGTAAATTTCTTTTATTTCAAATTATTTCCAGGGATTAAAATTTAATACACTTAAGGGGTTTTTTGCTGTGCCATAAACTATAAAAAGGAGGGATTATGAAGAAGCGAATTATTATTTTGGTGGCATGTTTGGTGGTACTGCTTTTGTTATGCATGATTCTGTTTTGTGATTATGACAAAGAAGAAGCAAAAAAGGACATACTAGAGGTTTCCACCCCTATTGATGCATGGGAATCCTCTGAGGAATTGATAATGGTGGAGGATGATGCTTTTACCGAGATTAGTACTGAGACGGTTGAAGGAACTACCACAACTGAGGAAATCCTTGGTGGTACGGAATCTGGGCAGGAAGAAATAGGTACTGAAGAGGTAGGGTATTCTGAAGTGACAGAATCCTTAGGAGAAGAAACTTATGTTGCTACTACTGAGCAGACAACGGAGGTTACATTGACCACAACTACAGCTCAATGTGATAGCAGTCAGAGTAATACAACAGAGCACACACATACCTTTGTTGAACATGTTGAAAGAATACACCATCCTGAAGAGGGGCATTTCGAAGAGTATTGTGTAACTGAAGGCTACACTGAGGAGCTTTATAAGTCATACAGTTATTATTGCTATAGCTGTGGAGCGATTATGGATGATTGGGATACATTTTCGGTTATGGAGCATAGTGGTATTCATGGTGCTTATGGGACGGCAACAGTGGTTGTTGAAACTATAGAGCATCCTGCTGTATACGAGAAGGTTTGGGTAGTGGACAAGGAATTGTATTATGAGGAGGTGATAACAAGTATTTGTAGCCAGTGCGGCTATGTTGAGTAAGAGCTCGATTATCAAATTATGGGGATCTTGGGTTAGTTTGATAATAGGAGGAAGCTTTATGCGAATTAAAAGAAAAGCATTTATTGCGATTTGCTTGATAATGACAATAATTATGGTTGCTGTGGGTGTTCAGAATCTGGTTGCACAAGCCCAGGGGAGTATAGATGACGAGAACATAAGTCTTTACACCTTAGGTGATGAGGGTGAAACTATTTTGGTTAGAGGACTCAAGGCAACTGTGGGAGATTTTGGTGATGTAATAGGATATGAGAGAACATCTCCATATGGTGGATATGTGGAGTATAGGGATAATGTGCATCACAGTATGGTTGTCACAACCAGTCGTGGTATGACAGAAGGCTATTGTATGCAACCATATGTAAATGGTCCCGGAAATAATGCTTTTGTGGATTATAATTATATTGAGGGCTTGCAAAATAGCAGTATTTTTAACGGGATGTCCGCCTATGAGCAAAATAGATGGCTCACCACATATGTAATAGCTACAAAATATGCATTCGGTGGTACTAATGCAGATCCTAACTGGAAGGATGGTCGTAATCCCCATGATGGAGGTACCTATGGAACTTATATCATCGAAAAAAACGGAAAACCAACGGTGGTTTATGGTTTGATGATCGGTGGAAAGGTATATGAGATGACATCTGATGAGGCAAGAGCGCTGACTCAGGTGATAGTGCATTATGTAGGAAATCGAATATCTGATAAAACTATCACTGATTTTAGAGGCTTCACAAACCCCGTGGAAACCTCAGCTGCATTCAATCACCTAAAATTATATGCAGATTCAGGAAGAACTCAGTATGATACCGGAAAGACCATAACAGAGTCCTGTGCTGTGTTTGATCAGGAGGATGTGGCTAGTGCTTCTTGGAGGTTTGACTGGTATGTGTATAATTTTTCTACAAATTCTTGGGAGAGCTTCTCTGGGAAAAAGCTTAATGAGAAATATCTGAGTGAAAACGGTACAGTTAAGCTTAAGGTCGATTATACCTCTAAATATATGTGTAATAAGCTTATGAAGAACTCAGATACAGAATATGTGAAGGTTAAGCATAATTATGAGCCATTTGTAGTAAGCGGACTTGATTCAAATCCGGCATATTATGATTATTTCACTGTAGGAACTGATGCTGGGAATGCTGTTACAGTTACCTATGATATGGTCTCTGCAGGAAAGAAAAATTATACTAACGGTTGGCTATGGGGCCATTCATATGAGGTGGATACCTTTGGACAGAGTGCTGTTATAGAGGTTGATGGAGAAAAATTGATAGCATCAGAAGATGGTATTACAATCAACGTTAGAACAGGAGATGGTTCTTATGCTGCCAGAAGTTACAATAGCGCGGATGGAACCTTTGGCACCAGGATGTATAGCTGCCCTCAGGTGCAGGATTGTCTGTTTTTGGCTTCTAATTCAGTGGTTAGCGGAAGCTCTAGTGTTGGTGTGGATATAGAATTAACAGGAGCTATAAGTTTAAATAAGATAAGTGCAAGAACTGATATGACCGGAGATAATTCCTGTTATGATATGACAGGTGCTGAATATAAGGTGTACGCAGTATCGTCAAATAAGGATACAGCTAAGTCAAAGCATATAGGAACATTTTCAACAGATAGTAACGGTAATGGAAAGGTTATATGGAATAACTATAATGCTAATAGTGTAGGAGCGAAGGAGTTAGATAAACTACCTTTTGGCTGGTATATGGTGTGCGAGGAAAAAGCGCCTTCAAATGGTTCATATCTTATAGATACAAAAAAATACTATGTTCATATTAATAATTCCAATTATAAAACTGTTCAGACCGTGAAGAGTAGTGAGGAGCCTGCTGCAGACCCTATTCCCTTTGAAATAGTGAAGGTTTCCTCTGAGGGGAAAAATCTTGGAGGTGGAAGTCTTGAGGGAGCTGAATTTACTGTATATTATTACAAGGGCTACTACGACAGCTATAAGCAGATAAGTGAGAAGAAGGTAGAGGCAGATAGAGAATGGACATTCTCCACCAGGGTTATCAATTCTACAAATAATGCAACCTGTATAATTCATAAGGACTTGCTGGTGGAGGGTAGCGATGAGCTGTTTCTTGATGAGAGAGGAAACGCGGTATTGCCACTAGGAACCATTGTTGTTAAGGAGACTAAGCCTCCTGTTGGATATACACTAGATGGTGTGAAATATAATATCGTAGATACAATGGACGGAACAGCTACGCCTTTAGACGGACCTTATACCAGTAAGATAAATATAAACGAAGGTACTATAAAGCTTCAGGCGGGAAATAAGGTGCTGGTAGAAGAAAAAGCCATACGAGGAGATTTAAGCTTTGTTAAGGTGGATAAGCACACTGGAAAGCCTATGGCTGGAATTCCATTTTCCATAACATCTAAAACCACAGGAGAAAGTCATATTATTGTCACTGATGAAAATGGTGTGGCTTCAACCTCTGCCAGTCATATTCTGCACAGTAAGGATACCAATGGTAATGATAATATCACGGAGAACTCAAAGAATTTAAAGCCTACAGGAATCTGGTTTAATGGATTTGTGGATGAACAGCCTGCTACAGACTCGGATGCTGAGGGTGTGTATAATAGCTTGAATGACAAAAATGGAGCATTGCCATACGATACATACATTGTTAGGGAATTAAGCTGCTCTGCAAATAAAGGATATGTTTTAGCCAAGGAGTGGGAGGTCGTTATAAATAAGGACAGATCTAACAAGGATTACGGAAAGATAGAAAATTCTCATGAACCGAAAGTGAGCACTGATGTATTTGACGCCCAGGACAAGGATAAAAAGGTATGGTTGGATAGAAAGATATCCATAGTGGATTATGTTGAATACAGTTATCTTGAACCTGGAAGAAAATACATCTTAAAAGGTACCGTAATGAATAAAGCTACAGGTGAGGTAATGAAATCAAAAGATAAGGAGATAACCACCAGTGTTGAATTTACGCCATCTAAACATGATGGAATGGTTGAGGTTCCTTTTGAATTTGAATTAGGCTGCTGTAAGGGAGATAAACTGGTAATATTCGAATATTTATATGATGCTGAAACTATGGAGCTAGTGGCAAAACATACAGATATAAATTGTGACAAACAGACTATTACACTTGAGGTTGAAGCCACTACAGAGGTTACTACAGAAATGACAACCGAAGTAACAACTGAGCTTACAACTGAAGCAACTACAGTTACTACCACAGAATTAACTACTACGGAAAATACCACAGAAGCAACTACTGAGGAAACTGGAGTTAAGGGAGTGCAAACCCCTAAAACAGGAGATTCTTCAATGCTTGGAATTATACTCTTATGTATGGGATTATCCATGGGAGGATTTTTTCTTATGATGGGATATAAGAAAAAGCAGTAGTTGGTTTTTGAAATAAAAAAGAAGCGATTATTCATATAACTGAATAATCGCTTCTTGTGTTTTGTATTATTGCTGATCGTATTTGCTAGCCAAATCGTCGATGTCGCTTCCAAAGGTATCAAGAGGAGTGTTAAGAATCTTTTCCAGATCCTCCTGCTCCTTGTTGTCCTGAGCCTTTTTCTTCTTCCACCAGTTGATTACCATAGCTACTATAATGATAGCGGCTATACAAATAACAATAACTGTACCAATAACTCGACCGTTGCTCTTAGCCATAATGTTTTTGGATGCGCTTTCTAAACCATCACCAAAAGCCTCAGCTAAATCGCCAGTATACCACTTAGCGTTAACCTTATCACAGATAATATCAAGTGATGTGTCGTCGATGATTTCCCCTGTATCATATCCGGCTGCAAAGTAATAATCATCCTCTTCTGCGATATAAACTATGAGGAAATTACCTTCACAGTCAAATAACTCTTCATACACCTTATCCTGATATGTATCATATCCCTGATATTCACTCTTTGAAGGTGTGTTCTCTATAACATAGAGGTAAGGGAATACTCCGGTAGCATTGTAGAATTCCTTAAAACCGGAGATGAGCTTTGCTTCATTGCTTCGGTCTATGAATTTCTCTACGCATGTATCTTCATAGTAACCATGACTGCTGTCAACAGCACCTGTATACTTTTCTCTGTTAAGCTTTGCACCTGAATTACTGCTTGAACTTGAACTTCCTGCGCTTGAGAAAAGTGCTATTACAACTATTAACATTATGATTCCAAATGCTAATAATGAAGAGCAACCACCGCCTGAGCTGGTTGAATAGTAGCGTCTTCCTCCTCGGTAGTAATATCTACGACGTGGTGGAGGTGGCATACTAGGACCTCCATGATAATGGTGATGATGATGTGAGTTGCTAGGTCTATAGCTACTGCCTGAGCTACTCATACGTCTTGGTCCACTGCTTGAACTTCTTGATCTACCACTTCCTGAAAATGAACGACTGCCGCCTCTGCTTCCGCCGCCCATTGAACGACCTCCGCCGCCGCTGCCGCCACGACTTCCTCCCATAGAACGTGCCATATCTTATCCTCCTTGTAATATTTTAATTCACAAGCTTATTTTACAATGAATATTCCAAACAGTAAACAGAAAATTTGCGATAAAAACAAATTTAAAATGTATAAATGTAATCTTATCTTCACAAAAAACAACAAATATGCTAGAGTAAACTGTGGTGTTGACAGAAAAAAGTATTGTTAGACCACTGTGAAAGTTCAAATAATGAACGTTATGCTGATGGCATTGGAATAAGGAGAGTAATATGAGAATAGGAATGGGATATGATGTCCATAAGCTTGTAGAAGGAAGAAAGCTTATTATCGGAGGAGTGGATATTCCTTATGAGAAGGGCTTGTTGGGACATTCGGATGCAGATGTATTAGCTCATGCTATTATGGATTCTGTGCTTGGTGCAGCGGGTCTAGGTGATATAGGAAAACATTTTCCTGATACTGATCCGAAGTATAAAGGTGCAGATAGTTTAGCGCTTATGACTGCGGTAGCTGACCTTGTTGATGGGAAAAATATGATTGTAGGAAATATTGATGCTACAATTATTGCACAAAGACCTAAGATGGCTCCACATATTGATGCTATGAGAGAGAATATCGCAAAAGCATTAAGAATAGATAAGAGTCAGATAAATATTAAGGCTACAACAGAAGAAGGGCTAGGTTTTACAGGTGAGGGCTTAGGTATCAGCTCTCAATCAATTTGTCTGCTTGAAACCGTTAATAATTATGATTATAGAGAGAATTATGATGTTAGTAGCGTTAGTAAATGTGCCGGATGTGCAGGCTGCGCTATGAGAGATAAGGAGTAATATATTAAACTATGGAAGAAAACGGGAAACAAACTGAAGATTACACGGATAGTATAACATTTACGTATGATAAGGATAAGCATGCCCTGAGAAAATTGTGGGATGAGGCTTTTGATGATCCGGAGGAATTTGCGGATTACTATTTTGAGAATGTTTGTGTAGAAAACAGAGTGCTATCTGCTTATGTTGAAGAAAAATTGGTAGGTATGGTTCATCTTAATCCATATACTGTTATGGTGGATGGTCAGGCGTATGAATCTTACTACGTGGTAGGAGTAGCGGTTGATTATGAATATAGACAACGTGGTATTATGAAGGCTATGTTGAATGCAGTCAAAACAGATTTGAAAAATGAAGGTGTACCTTTTATATTTTTAATGCCGGCACTGGAGGAATACTATAATAATCTTGGCTTTAAAAAGATATATAATACCAAGAGCATGGATTTTACAATTGTTGAAGCAGAGGATTTTGAGCGAGAGGTATCTGATTGCTATGCATCCTTGATGCTCTCCACCTATCATATGTCGGAATTAGGAAAAGAAGAATTATCAGTTATGTCTGAGGTGGTGAATCAAAGACTTTCAGAAACATACAAAATATATTGTAAGCGAGACGAAAAGTATTTGGAGAGTATGGTTTCTGAGCATTTGTGTCAGTGCGGAGATGTGTGCTTTGTTACAGAGTATATGATGTCTGAGGGCGAAGAAGAGTTAGAAGACCTGAATGTAATTGGTGTATTTGGCTATGGCATAGATGATGATACGATGTATGTGGAGAGATTTGAGAGTTTTGATTCTAATGCTATGGCGCTTATGATTAGCGTGCTAAAGCTAGCTATAGAAACATCTTGCACCAGATGCATAATTACTGTTCCAAGCGGACAGGTGGATGCATATGAGGACATTATGGAGGGAATAGAATTATCTGTATCGGATGACAAGGGTATAATGCTTTGTGTTTTAGGCGAAAACGAGGAAGAACTGGTAAATCTATTCAACAATAATACATTTATTGATGAAATTGTGTAAAACCTATCATTTATCGTTGTAAAATGAAGTTTTAATGTGTTATAATTAACTGATTTGCTTATGCAAAAAGGTAAAAATAAAGAAGATGGGAGAAAGACTCATGTACAAAATTTTAAAGAAAGAGATCATGAATGAAGCTGTAATCATGATGGAGGTGGATGCTCCATACGTAGCGGCTCGTTGTGAGGCAGGACAGTTCGTAATAGTTAGATTAGGAGAGGATGGAGAAAGAATTCCTCTTACAATTGCGGATTTTGACAGAGAAAAGAATTCAGTAACTATTATTTTCCAGGTGGTTGGATACTCAACAGAGCAGTATGCAAAGCTTGAAGAGGGTGATGCGTTTGATGATTTTGTTGGTCCGTTAGGACAGCCGGCTCCATTTGGAAAGTGGAACAGAGTACTTGGCGTTGCTGGTGGTGTAGGTTCAGCTCCACTTTATCCACAGCTCAAGAAGCTTTCAGAGATGGGTGTTGAGTGTGACGTTATCATCGGTGGACGTTCAGCAGAGTTTGTTATTCTTGCAGAGAAGTTTGCTAAGTTCTGTAAGAATGTATATATAATGACAGATGATGGTACCTTAGGTGAGCAGGGTCTTGTTACTAAGAAGATTCAGGAGCTTCTTGACGCAGGTGAGAAGTATGACCATTGTATAGCTATAGGACCTCTTGTTATGATGAAGTTTGTTGTTGCAACTACAAAGCCAGCTGATCTTCATACTACAGTATCACTTAATCCTATTATGATTGATGGTACAGGTATGTGTGGCGGTTGTAGAGTTACAGTTGGAGGAGAGACTAAGTTTGCTTGTGTAGACGGTCCTGACTTTGACGGCTTCCTTGTTGATTTTGATGAGTGTATGAAGAGACAGACCTTCTACAAGGAAGAGGAGCATGCGTGCAGAATGAGAAATGCAGCAAACTAATTGATTATAATAATAAGAGATATAGGAGATAAATATTATGGCAAATATGAGTCCAACTAAGGTTCCTATGCCACAGCAGGATCCGGATATTAGAAATAAAAACTTTGATGAGGTTGCTACAGGCTATACAGCTGAGATGGCTATGGAAGAGGCGTCAAGATGTATTAACTGTAAGAATAAGCCATGTATGACAGGTTGTCCTGTTAACGTACCAATTCCAGGATTTATAGAGAAGGTAGCCGCAGGAGATTTCGAGGCTGCTTATGAGATAATTACAAGTGAGAATGCACTTCCTGCAATCTGTGGTAGAGTATGTCCACAGGAGAATCAGTGTGAGGGTAAGTGTATCAGAGGTATCAAGGGTGAGGCTGTATCAATCGGTCGTCTTGAGAGATTCGTAGCTGATTATCATATGCAGAATGGTAAGAAGCAGGAGCTTAATATTGAGAAGAATGGTAAGAGAGTGGCTGTAGTAGGTTCAGGTCCTGCAGGTATTACCTGTGCAGGTGAGCTTGCAAAGAAGGGCTATGATGTAACTATATTTGAGGCATTACATAAGGCTGGTGGAGTATTAAGCTATGGTATTCCAGAGTTTAGACTTCCAAAGTCACTTGTTGCTAAAGAGTTAGAGAATGTTACAGATATGGGTGTTAAGATTGAGACTAATGTAGTTATCGGTCGTTCTCTTACTGTAGATGATTTGTTTGAGAGGGGCTTTAATGCTGTATTCCTTGGAACAGGAGCAGGTCTTCCAAACTTCCTTAGAATTCCTGGAGAAAACCTACTTGGTGTTTACTCAGCAAATGAGTTCCTTACAAGAGTAAACCTTATGAAGGGTTACAAGAAGGATGCAGTTCCAACTCCTGTAAAGGTTGGTAAGAAGGTAGCAGTTGTTGGTGCAGGAAATGTTGCTACGGATGCTGCAAGAACTGCTAAGAGACTTGGTGCAGAGGAGGTATACATTGTATACAGAAGAGGTGCTGAGGAGGTTCCTGCCAGAGCAGAAGAGGTAGAGCACGCTAAGGAAGAGGGAGTAATCTTTAAGCTTCTTAATAACCCGGTTGCTATCCACGGAGAAGATGGATGGGTTAAGGGTATTGAGGTTGTTGAGCAGCAGCTTGGTGAGCCTGATGCTTCAGGTAGAAGAAGACCAGAGCCAATCGAGGGTTCAAACTATGTTATAGATGTTGAGACAGTTGTTATAGCAATTGGCCAGTCACCTAATCCACTTATTCGTCAGACTACAGAGGGTCTTGAGACTCAGAAGTGGGGCGGTATAATTGTAGAGGAAGAGACTAACGAAACTACACGTAAGAACGTATATGCAGGCGGAGATGTTGTAACAGGTGCAGCTACAGTTATTCTTGCAATGGGCGCAGGAAAGAAGGCTGCTAAGGCTATAGATGAGTCATTAAAGGAGATGTAAAACAGGAGCTGTTATGGATAATTACATTGAACAAATTGTTAAGAAGAAAACAGATGCCACTCAAAGATTAAAGCTTTTTGGTGCAGTTTTTATGACTGTTTTAGGCGTTTTAGCTATGGTTTTCTACGATATGAGTGTGGGACTTATGCTTGCTGCAGCCGGAGGTTTTTTGATTTATTTTGCAAATATGGCGCAGAATATGGAATATGAATATGTTTTTGTGAATGCTGATTGTGATATTGCCAGGATAATTGGTGGGCAAAGCAGAAAAGAGGTCTATTCTATAAAGGGAGGAGACGTCCAAAGGGTATTGGCTTATAACTCACAGGAATTTCAGAATGAACTGGAGGCTAAGGGAGATATAGTTATTAAGGATTTCACCTCGGGAGTAAAGGCTAATCAGGATGATTGGTATATGTTTCTTATCAATGATAATGGTAAAACCATAGCAGTTGGATTAGAGCTTAATGATAAGTCGAAAACCTATGTAGATACCTATTATAAGCATAAAAGTAATATTTCGGGAGTAAATTTCGGATACGTAAAAAAATAATATATGAAGGATTCATCTGCGGATGCAGGTGAATCCTTTTTTGTTGAATTAAAGTGTATATTTTTTTATAAATTATATGAAACTATAAATAGATTGCGAAATAAAATATGGGGAGGTGAGATGTTTGGTGCGTAGGATGGAAGAAGCCTTAATTATGCTTTTGACCGGTGGGATAATATATTTTTATTTTGAGATATTAGTGAGAGGTTATTCTCATCTTTCAATGTTTATATTGGGTGGTGTATGTTTTTATCTTGTAGGAAGACTGGGAAATGTAATTTTGATTGGAAAAGGGAATATATTGTTCAGGCTGACTATAGTAATGCTTTTGTCGGGAATAATTATTACAAGTTTGGAGTTTGTGACCGGAGTTTTGGTGAATATAACAATGGGTCTTAGGGTTTGGGATTATTCTCAAATGGAATATAACTTTATGGGGCAGATTTGTCTGCTTTACTCTATGATATGGTCCTTGCTGGGGTTGCCTTGTGTGTACTTTTACGGAACTATTAAACGATTTGTTATAGATGGTGAAGATGAGACATAAAAAATAGCCAAGCATCTGCTTGGCTAATTATGTACATAAATTATGGCTCTAATGGTTCCATCTTGAGACCTTTGTACATCTTAGTATAAAGACTCTTCTCATCTGTGTAAAGCATATAACCACGAGGGCCGTCTTTAACAATATATGCGTATTTGTTTTTCTGAACGTTCATATAAAGAACTTCGTCAACGTTAAGCTCCTTAGCCTTAGCCTTTGCAGTATAAACGTTAAGTGGCTCTAATTTGTATTTTTTTACAGCCTGCTCTACTGTCATTATAAATACCTCCTATCTGAGTCATAGTCGAATTATCTTGATTACAAATGGGCAAACAAGTATAATTAACCATACGTGATAACTTAAGTATAGTATAGTTTATATTAAGGTTAAAGTCAACTGAAAAAAATCAAATGTGACATAAAAATTTGGTTTTCGAGCATTAGACAAAACTCGATTGTTATGGAGGCGAAATTTATGAATGACAATAAAGAAAAAAAGCCTAGAATGCTACTTCATGTATGCTGTGCTCCATGTAGTTCGCATGTGTTGGAATTGCTTTCCGGGGTTTACGATATAACAGTGTATTTTTATAATCCCAATATAACAGAGGAGGAAGAATACATTAAACGCTGGGATGAGCTTAAGCGTTTTTTGGAAGAAGCCCCATTTGTAGAAGATACCAAGGCTGAGGATGGAGGATTTTCACCAGAGGTGTTTTTTGCCATGAGCAAGGGGATGGAGGAGCTGCCTGAACGAGGGGCTAGGTGTTATGAATGCTATAAGCTAAGAATTCGGGAGGCTGCACGTTATGCTAAGGAACATGGATATGACATTTTCACGACAACATTGTCTATAAGTCCACATAAGAATGCCCAGTGGATTAATGAAATAGGAGCTGAATGCCAGCAACTGTATGGTATAGAGTATATGTATAGTGACTTCAAGAAAAAAAACGGGTATGCAAGGTCTATACAATTATCAAAGGAGTATAATCTGTACAGGCAGAATTATTGTGGTTGTATATATAGTAAAAAATAATAAAAACTGTCAAAGTACCTTGTTAAGAAATGCAAAATATTGTAAAATTATAATATAGTATGGGCTATTATATATTGGAGTAAAGGAGGGCTGTTTTATGTACATAAGTGGTATGAGTAACAATTATACGATACCAATAAGTAATGTTGGTAAAGTTACGCCTGTTAATACTGATAATACAGTTGACAGCTCTGCTAAGGTTAATGGTGTTACGGAATGTACAACCTGTGAGAATAGATTGTATGTGGATGGCTCCAATGAGAGTGATGTTTCTTTTAAGGCACCTGGTCATATTAGTCCGGAACAATCCTACTACAAGGTACTGAGTCATGAGCAGGAGCATGTGGCCAATGCTGTGGCGAAGGGGAATGATCCTGGAAGCAGGCTTATTAGTGCAACGGTTTCTCTTCAAATGGCAACCTGCCCTGAATGTGGACGCAGATATGTGGCTGGTGGTCTGACAAAGACTGCTATACAGTATACTGAGTCAAATCCGTATGACAAGGGTAGAAAATTAATCGAGGGAAGTTTTTTTAAGGGACAAAACATTGATAAAGCTATTTAGAGCTTGGTTTCGTCTGATGTTAGCATGATTTCCATTATGTCAAGAATAGCTTTTTGCTTTTCTTCATCCAGTTGGTTGAAATTTTTTGAATATGTACTTTGGTAATCTGAACTCTGAGAGCTATCTTCCTGTACTATTCCTAATCCCAAGGCTATTGGTTTGCTTTGTGGATTATTGGAGATTAGAGTGCTTAGTACAGCTATAGGCTCTAGCTTTAATGTGTTGCTTATCCTTAGAGCGACCTCTAGTGTAGGTACTCGTAAACCACGCTCATAATGGTTGTAGGTTGATCTGCTTATAAAACAAAGCCTGGCAACCTTGCCTTGACTATAATTTAATTCTTGACGCTTTTCTTTTAGTAATTGAGCGAATGCGTTTTTATTCATTTAGATATCACCTCCCTTCGGAAGAACTTTAACAAGGGCGATGATTTTTTCACGGGAATTTTGTGAAAGCTCTGAATAAGCTTCCAATAAAGAAAATAACTCTTGTCTATCAAGATTAGACATGGCCTTTTTGCAATCACTAAATCTGATCTGGGAATTGAAATTGAATTCTTCTAATAGATTAATATTGTATATCGAAGAAAGACCAATAAGAGTATCAATAGATGGTGTGGTGCGACCTGTTTCATAGTTGACGTAGGCTGATCTTGAAATACTTAACATGTCCGCCAATTTTGTTTGTGTGAGTTTATGGTCAAGACGAAGTAATTTAAGACGGAGCCCTAAATCTTTTTGAGTCATAGATTTACCTCCGATGTAGAAAGATAGATAATTGAACGTACCTATTGTAGCATAACATTATAAAAAATCAAGATATATTATAACAAAATATTTGTAAGGAGAAGGATATGAGTAAAGCGGATGATAAATTTATAGCTATGTGTTCTGATATAATAAATAACGGGTTTAGTACAGAGGGAGAGAAGGTTAGACCCAAGTGGGAAGATGGTACCTTTGCGTACACTCTCAAAAGATTTGGTGTGGTAAATAGATATGATTTGTCGGAAGAATTTCCTGCCATAACTTTAAGAAAGACATATATTAAGTCAGCGATTGATGAGCTTCTGTGGATATGGCAGAAGAAGTCTAATAATGTCAATGATTTAAAAAGTCATATATGGGATTCCTGGGCAGATGAGGATGGATCCATAGGAAAGGCTTACGGATATCAGCTGGGTGTAAAGCATAAATACAAGGAAGGTATGATGGATCAGGTTGACAGAGTTCTTTATGATTTGAAGAATAATCCGTATAGTAGAAGAATAATGACAAATTTGTATGTACATCAGGATTTATCAGAGATGAATTTATACCCATGTGCATATAGTGTTACCTTTAATGTAACGGGAGACAGGTTGAATGCTGTGCTTAATCAGCGTTCCCAGGATGTTCTTGCAGCTAATAACTGGAACGTTGTTCAGTATGCGGTTTTGGTTCATATGATGGCTCAGGTGTCCGGGTTAAAGCCGGGAGAGCTTGTGCATGTTATTGCTGATGCACATATTTATGATAGACATATCCCTATAGTTGAAGAACTCATTAAGAGACCTACATATCCGGCACCAAAGTTTTCTATGAATCCGGATGTTAAGGATTTTTATGAGTTTACATTGGATGATTTTACAATTGAGGATTATGTTACAGGTCCTCAGGTGAATAATATACCGATAGCTATATAGTGTGGAAGGGAGGATGGATTAGCGATATAGAAAGCTAATCTTTACAAGGTATGGATTTGATAGTTGCAGTAGATCGTAACTGGGCCATAGGCCATAAAGGAAATCTTTTGGTGTCTATTCCGGAGGATATGAAATACTTTAGAGAAACTACCATGGGAAGTGTTGTGGTTTTAGGTAGAAAAACGCTGGCAGGCTTTCCTAACGGACTGCCTTTAAAGGGGAGAGATAATATAATATTCTCAACGAATCCTGACTATGAGGTTAGAGGGGGCGTGGTTGTTCACTCTAAAGAAGAACTTTTTCAGGTGCTTAAAGACTACTATGACAGACAGGTATTTGTAATTGGTGGTGGTTCAATATATGAAATGTTATTGCCTTATTGTAAGACAGCGTATGTGACTAAAATTGATTATGCATATCAGGCGGACACTTATTTCCCTAATTTAGATAAACTTGAAAATTGGAAACTTGTAGCGGATAGTGACGAGTACACATATTTTGATTTGGAATACTATTTTCTAAAGTATGAAAATGATAGTCCTTTGGGAATTTAGCATATTGCACAAAAAAATACAAAAAAACCTTATGAAATAAACAAATAATACTTTTAAATGTAAGATTGTTGTGATATAATTTCCGTATGATTATGTAAAAATACCTAATATTTTATTTTTTGATGGAGGATTTTGTTATGGCAGATGTAATGATGACTTCAGGCTCAAGCTTTGAAGGCTATGAAATCATTGAATATTTAGGATTTGTAAATGTTCAGACAGTTTTGGCATCTAACTTCTTTAAGGGGATTGCAGCAGGTGTGACAGAGATGTCAGATGCAGAGAGCGAAAAACTTACAAGTAAGCTTGAACAGGCTAATGAGGTTGCTATAGAAAAGTTAATGGGGGTAGCGAAGAGACGTGGAGCGGATGCAGTTATAGGCCTTGCGCTTAACTATACAGAGTTTGCAAATAACTCAGTTGGTACAATTGCTTCAGGTACAGCTGTTAAGCTTAGAAAAAAACAGGCTACAGTGACTGTTGTTGAGAAGGAACTTTATGTAAGCAACTACTATAACAGACTTGTTCCAAGACCTGTAAGAGTTAAGATAGCAGGCAAGGGCAAGGAGGTTACAATTGCCACTGATTTCTACAATTATAATATGGATGACATTAAGGCTATTAGAGCAGATGTTGAGCTTACAAATCTTTATGAGGAAAAGCTTTTGATTAAGAATCTGGATTTTGTATTTGATAAGGGAAATATTACTCTTATTGAATCAAAGGCTATCGAGTGTAAGCTTCCTTCAAAGGATATATTATTGTTAAAGGATGCAAAGGTTACTATTTCTAAGTATGTGACAAGCAGGGGTGTATACGCATGTAACGATTTACCTATTAATGTTTCTATGCCATTACATAGACTTGCAGCTCTTAAAGAGAAGAGAGGTATCGATGCGGTAGAGAAGTACAGAACTGACGGAATGATTTGGACATGTAACTGTGGATATGTTAACGAAGCAGGCGCCGAGGAGTGTGTTGTTTGTGCACGTAAGCAGGAGGATATGAAGAGTACATCTAAGTTCAATCCTGATGAAATGATTGCAAAGATGCAGACTAAGGAGTATGTAATCGAGATTAAGGATGTACTTATGGAGTACATTAAGGATATTGATAATCAGTACAGAATGGAGCTCCTTGAGATTATGGAATCCGGACTTCAGTATGAGAAGACTAGAGGTAATATGAAGGATACAGTAATTGAGAAGGTTGAGAAGGTATTCGAAGGACATTAATTATTGTAAAAGGAGAGTCTGTGTGATAAACTTATAGTATTGACTTGATTTGAGGTGAGAAGGATGGGCTCAGGTCTTAGTATGACCAGCGTGAATAAGATAAAAGAGCTAGCAGAGGCAAGAGAGTATAGCTTGGCATTGGAGATTATTGATAGTCAGGATTTGACCAAATCTTTAAATCCACAGTTTGTTAGATTGTGTGGAGATGTTTATATAGCTAATAAAAGATATGAGGACGCAAGGAGAACTCTTGTTATGGCACATAAGATGGCGCCGGAAGCAAAGAGAGTAATATACTCCTTAGTGGAATTATATTTTAGAATGGGATACAAACAGTTAGCCGAGTTTTATTTCAATTTGTATATGTTTGATGCAGAGCCTAATCTTCCACAGACTAACCATATGAATTATATATATAGCAAGGCTCAAGGGTGTCCTCTTGATGAGATTGAGACACTCTTGTTTCCTATGTATAGTGATACGATGGATTATGACTGGTCCTTCGAACTGTATCTATTGCTTAAGCTTCAGGGAAGAAATTCGGATGCTAAGGCTGTTGCTGAGGATTATTGTGCTACATATAAGAATGAGCCGAATGTTGCTATTATAGAAGAGTTGGAAGAAACTCAGGATTCTAAGGCTAAACTGGAGAAATTATTTTATGTTTACGCCGAGGAAGAGGTTGAAGATGATTTGGATGTTTTTGAAGAGCTGAGGCGTGAGGAAGAAGTTCTCATGGAGGCTGATAGTCTTAGGATGAATCCTAAGGAAGCTGAAATCCAGATTATGTTTGATGATAATGACAAGGTTACACTTGGGGCTAAATTAAGATATAAGAGACATATCAAAGAACAGGAGAAGCTTGCTAAGAAAGCTCAGCAGGAAGCAAGTGAGGAGGATTTTGAAACCGAAGAATCAGATGAAGATGTTTCAAATAAGAATCCTGATGCTTCAGACATAGATGAGAATTCCAATCAAAATGTTGATGATACAGAAATTAATGACAACGAAATAGATGAAGAAGCTATAAGTGATAATACAGAAGATAAACCTAATATTTTCAAGAAGTTGTTTTCTAAGTTCAAAAAAGATGATGGAGAAACTGAAGAGAATATTGAAGACGCTCAGGAGCCTGAGTTGTCAGAGGGTGAGTCAATAGAGGAAACTGTGACGGAAAATGCGGTGGCAGAAGATGATGCAGAAGATGATGTTCGACAGATGGAAGAGTCTGAAGTTGTTGAAAGTGAAGAAGATAACGCAACCGTAGAAGCTGAGGAAATCGTTGAACCGGAATATGAAGAAACTGTTGAGAATGAGCTTGAACAAGAAACTGAAGAAGCCTTTACCCCTACTGTGGGAGATTCTGTGATGCAGGAAATTTATGGAAAGAAGAAAATTTCAATAAAGTCGGAGCTTGGAGAAGATAGCTTTTTCAATAATTCTGAGGAAGAGTTTTCAGAAGAGATTCATGATACAAGTAATCCGTTTGATGAGTTGTATGGATCAGATAAGTCTGAGGTTGATGATGCAGTGTCTCAAACTGATACTCAAGATGAGCCAAGAGCAAGTAGCTTTACTTTTGAGGAAGCACAGTTAGAACCTGAGGATTCCGAGGAATTAGAGGTGGATGATTTTTCTCAGGAATCATTTGATTTTGACTTTGATGATTCAAGCTACGAGGCTAAAGAAGAATCTGAAGAAACTGAGCAGACTGATGTGGAGACAGAGGAATCTGAATCATATGATGTTATTGATGAGGTTGAAACAGAGGAACCTGAAGCGTATGAAGCTGAAGTAGATGAGGTTAAAACGGATTCGTTCGAAATAGATGAGGATGAAGCATACGAATCAGGTGTGGAGGCTGATGCAGAAGATGATGAAACTGCTGAGGAGCTTCAGTTCGATGATTCCGAAGAAAACACAGATATTGAAAGTGAGATGTTAGAAGCTGATTCGGATGCAGTAGCTGAAGAAGCTGAAAGTGTAGAATCAGATATATATGTTGAGGAAGAGATACAGGCTGATGAAGTGTATGAAACACAAGAAGCTACTCAACAAGAAGGTGTAGAAACCGAGTTTTCATATAGTGAGGATTTAGAAATTGATGAACAGGAGGATGCTGCTTGTGAAACAGATATAACAAGTAGTGCTGTTGACTCTATGAAAAATGAATCAGTATACGAGAGTATTAAGAAGAATAATGGATTTGATTATCCTGAATTTAAGACAACATTATTCCCAGAATATGGAAAAGAGGTTGTTGAGGTAGAGAATAATTTTAATGAGATTATGACTCGCGCTCAGGATAAGATAAATGAAAATCTTATGAAAGAGGAGCAAATGCAAAGAGAGGCTGAAGCACTTTTGGCTTCTTTGGGTATTGATATAGGAAGCTCCGGCATCAAATCAAAATCGGAAACAAGAATGAATGTTTCCGGTGTAGCAACTGCTACAAATACATCGGACAAAGCAGTGAGGGAAACAAGTGATGAGAAGAGTATTTCACAAGAGGTTCCCGGACATGCTGACGAGGAAAGTGATTATAGTCCTTCAAGAGATGAGTTAAAGGCATCTTTGAAGATAGATTCTGTTAAGAAAAGTATCTTAAAGCATATTAAAGAATATAGATAATTCTTGACTAGGAAGTGTTACTGAAAGGAGGCAAAGCTAGTGGCAATTGATCAAAGAGAAGCGTTGATAGCTGCTGTTAGAGCGCAGGTTGAAAAAGAAAAAGCCGCTAAAGCTGCTAAGGAAAAGAAAGAGCAGGAAGCTATGCAGTTAGCCGGCAAAACTCCTAAAGCGTCTCAAAATGCTGATAATAAGCCAAAGTATAAGACGTTGTCCGCTGAAGATTTTGCAAAAATCGAAGAGAAGAAGAGACGTAAGCAGGCTGCTGAGCAGGGCATTGATCTAGACGAATGGGATAGAGCAAGAGCTGCTGAGAAGGAAGCTGAGGAGGCTGCTAAGAAGGCTGAGGAAGAGAAGAAGGCTGCTGAGGCAAAGGCTGCCGCCGAAGCTAAGAAAGCAGAAGAGGCTAAAAAGGCCGAGGCTGAAGCTAAGAGAAAGGCTGCAGAAGAGGCAAAGAAGGCTGCTGAAGCAAAGAGTAAGGAAACTGACGCGGAGCCATCATTAGGTATGAGCGTTGGAATACAGCCGGATAAGTCTGGAATGTCCCTTAACTCTACAGGCAACGGTGGACTTAATGCAAAGCCAGCTTCAAATGGTTTATCAGGGGGAACGGGTATTGGAGGAGTTAAGAGTGATTCTAAGGGATTAGGATTAAGCTTAAAGAGTTCATCTGATGATTCTGCAAAGAAGGCTGAGGAAACAAAGAAGGCTGAAGATGCTAGAAAGGCTGAGGAAGCAAAGAAGGCTGAAGAAGCAAAGAAAGCTGAAGAGGCTAGAAAAGCTGAGGAAGCAAAGAAGGCTGCAGAAGAGGCAAAGAAGGCATTAGCACAGGAGAAGGAAAAGCTAAGACCTACTAAGCTGGTTGGTGGAAATGATAGTGTAAAGGTTATAGGAGAGGACTCTGAGGATGAATCATTGGCATTCTCACAGGACGGAGATACAACTATCATATCAGACAACATGGATTGGAAGGCCACAGATTCTGGCGTTAAGAAAGCTGATGGAGATGATATTATTAGCATCGTTCCAAATCGTACAACTCCAACAAATGATGTGAAGAGTATGTATGATATGGATGATGATGATGATATATTAGGAGCAGAAATATCTAAGCTCGCTAATTTTGATGATAGTTCTAATGATTCTGCAAAGAAGGCTGAGGAAACAAAGAAGGCTGAAGAGGCTAGAAAGGCAGAGGAAGCAAAGAAGGCTGAAGAGGCTAGAAAGGCTGAGGAAGCAAAGAAGGCTGAAGAGGCTAGAAAAGCAGAGGAAGCAAAGAAGGCCGAAGAGGCAAAGAGAGCTGCAGATGAGGCTGCACGTAAGAGAGCAGAGGAATTAGCAGCAAAGAAGGCTGCGGCTGAGGAAGAGGCTCGTAAGAAAGCTGAAGCTCAGAAGAAGAAGCTTGAAGAAGCTGAAAGACGTGCTGCTGAACAGCAGAGAAGAATAGCAGAAGCTCAGGCTAAGGCTAGAGCTGAGGAGGCTGCACGTAAGAGAGCTGAAGAAGCAGAAGCAAGAAGAATTGAAGAAGAGGCAAAACGTAAAGCATTAGAGGAAGAGCGTAAGAGAGCTGCTGAGGAAGCTCGTAAGAAGGCCGAGGAAGAGGCTAGAGCTAAGGCTAAGCAGGAAGCTCTTAAGAATGCAGAAGAAGCACGTAAGAAGGCTGAAGAAGCTGCTAAAATTCTAGAGGAAGCAAAGAAGGCTGAGGAAGAGGCAGCAAGGAAGGCTGAGGAGAATAGAAAGAAAGCAGAGGCAGAAGCTAAAGCAAAGGCGGAAGCAGAGGCTAAGAGAAAGGCCGAAGAAGAAGCTAGAGCTAAGGCAGAGGCAGAAGCTAAGGCGAAGGCAGAGGCGGAAGCAAAGGCAAAGGCAGAAGCTGAGGCAAAGGCAAGAGCTGAGGAGGAAGCTAGAATAAAAGCAGAGGCTGAGGCTAAGAAGAAGGCTGAAGAGGAAGCAAAGAAGGCTGCTGAGGAAGCTCGTAAGAGAGCTGAAGAGGCAATGCGAATCCTTGAAGAAGCTAAGAAGGCTGAGGAAGAAGCTTTAAAGAAGGCTGAAGAAACTCGTAAGCAGGCAGAGGCTGATGCAAAGAAGGCTGCTGAAGAAGCAGCAAAGAAGGCTGCTGAAGCAGAAGCTCGTAAGAAGGCAGAGGCAGAGGCTAAGGCAAAGGCAGAAGCAGAGGCTAAGGCAAGGGCAGAGGCAGAGGCTAAGAGACGTGCAGAAGAAGAAGCAAAAGCAAAGGCTGAAGAGGAAGCACGTAAGAAAGCTGATGAGGAAACTCGTAAGGCTGCTGAAGAGGCTGCAAAGAAAGCTGAAGAAGCAAGAAAGATTCTTGAAGCAGCAAAGAAGGCTGAGGAAGATGCTCTTAAGGCTGCAGAAGCTGCAGAGAATATTAAGCTTGATTTAACACAGCCATCGGAGGATGGTAAGCTACCAATGGCGGCATACTATCTTGAGAAGTATACTAAGGTTGAATCAATCTCAGATAATATGGTAACACTGTTCAATAAGATTTCTAACAAGGCTACTAAGACAAATAATGTTGTTCTTATGGGTGAGCATGGATTTGGTCTTACAAGCTTTGGTGAAGATTTTGCAAGAAGCTTCTATGATATGGGAATCTGTAAGGCTAAAACTATAGCAAAGATAAAAGCTGCAGCTCTCAATAAGGTTAAGCTTGCAGATGCTATGACTAAGCTTAAGGACGGTTGTCTTGTTGTTGAGAATGCAGGTCTTATAGCTATTGATAAGTTTAATGAGCTTGTTAAGTTGGCTGATCCTTCCAGCAATAATGTAATTATTATTCTTACAGGAGAAAAGGGATCTATAATTAGATTACTTGAGACCGTAAATGCTGTAGCAGGTAAGTTTGATAATAAGCTTGAAGTATTAGGACTTTCTAATGGTGATATGCTTAATATTGCAAGAGGATATATTTCACAGAGAGGCTTTAAGTCTGAGGATTCTGTGGATGGCACTATAAGAAATCAGCTTATGGCTATGGAGTCTGGAAATATTGATAGAATGCTTAAGTGTATCGATGATGCAAGTCTTAAGTGTGAGGAGAGAGAGCAGGCTAAGGGCCAGGCTGGAAAGAAATATTTGCTAAGCGAAGATTTCAAATAAATGTTGAAAAATAAAGCGCTAATGTTATAATCAATGTATTATGACAAAAAGCGCTTTATTTTTTGCGCAAGCATTAGAAGGATAAGAGGAAATAAGATGATTATAGATATAGGTATAGATCTTGGAACTGCAAATACAGTGATTTACATAAGAGATAAGGGTATTGTGGTTAATCAACCTTCTGTTGTTGCTTATGAGGTTAAGGGCAAGAAGGTAATAGCTATAGGTAACAAAGCAAAGAGGATGATGGGTAAAACTCCAGAGGAGTTAGAGGTTGTAAAGCCAATTAGAAATGGAGTTATATCAGACTACACTTTAACTGAGAGAATGCTTAAAGCTTATGTTATGGCCGCTATGCAGAAGAGAAAAATTTGGGGCAAGCCTAATGTGTGTGTATGTGTGCCTAGTGGTATAACAGAGGTACAAAAAAGAGCAGTTGAAGATGCGGTGTTTAGAACAGGAGCCAAAAAGGTATACATTTTAGAGGAACCATTTGCAGCAGCAATTGGAGCCGGAGTTGATGTACAGGCTGACAGAGGTCATATGATAGTTGACATTGGTGCTGGAACTACAGATATAGCAGTAATATCCAAGGGTGGAATAACCTATAGCGCCTCAGAGAAGGTAGGAGGAGACGACTTTGATGATGCTATAATAAAGTATATGAGAAAACGCCATAACGTTCTTATGGGAGAGGTATCCTGCGAGCAGTTAAAGCTTGAGATAGGCTCTGTGTATCCTAGAGAAAAGGATGCGGTTGGTTATGCAAAGGGAAAAGAAATGGTCAGAGGACTTCCAACCAAGGTACCTGTAAAGTCGTCGGAGATTATAGAGGCTTGTGAAGAAGTGTCACAGCAGGTTATAAATGCTATTAAGGTTGCGTTAGAAACTGTTCCACCGGAATTAATATCTGATATTGCAGAGTATGGAATAATACTTACCGGTGGTGGCAGTAAAATATTTGGTATGAATAAGCTTATTACCGAGCAAACAGGAGTCAGAGTGAGACGAATAGAATGTCCTGAGCTGGTTGTTGCTACTGGTGCTGCTAATGCTAAGGATTATGTTCTTAACAGCGAGTATGTGACAGTATTGGATTCTACACAAGAATTCTAATGTATATCAACATTTAATGTTCGTAATAGGAAGTAATATTATATGAATAGATTAGATTATCAGTATAATGGAGGCTTTTTGCCTTTGAATAAAATAGAGATGGAGCTAAAGGGGTGGGATGTGCCTGATTTTGTGTTTGTAATCGGAGATGCCTATGTTGACCACCCGTCCTTTGGCCCAGCCATCATAAGCCGAGTGCTTGAGCAGGCAGGCTATAAGGTGGCAATGATTTCCCAGCCGGATTGGAAATGTGCGGAGAGCATAGATATATATGGAAAACCAAGACTGGGTTTTTTAGTGTGTGGCGGAAATATGGATTCTATGGTGAATCATTACTCCGTATCAAAAAAGAGAAGAAGTCAGGATGCCTATACACCTGGTGGTGAGATGGGAAAAAGACCGGATTATGCTACAACGGTGTATTGTAATCTCATTAGAAGAAAATATAAGGATGTTCCCATAATTATAGGAGGCATAGAAGCAAGCTTAAGAAGACTAGCACACTATGATTATTGGTCTAATAGACTTAAACATTCTGTTTTGGTTGACTCTCAGGCTGATATATTGATATATGGTATGGGGGAGCATGCAATAGTAGAAGTGGCGGATGCTTTGGATAGCGGTATTGATATAAAGGACATAACCTATGTTAACGGAACGGCCTACAGGATTAAAAGTATAGAGGGTATGAAGGGACATATAACCCTTCCTTCTTTTGATGAGCTTACGCAAGATAAGCTAAACTATGCAAAAAGCTTTAAACTTCAATATGACAATACTGATCATATCACCGCAAAGATTTTGGTAGAAAAATATAACGAGCATCTTTATGTTGTTCAAAATCCACCAGCTAAGCCACTTACAGAAACAGAGATGGATAGGGTGTATTCTTTGGATTATATGAGGACATATCATCCAAGCTACGAGGCGGCCGGAGGTATACCTGCCATAGCTGAGATTAAGTTTAGTTTGGTTAGCAATAGAGGATGTTTTGGCGGATGTAGCTTTTGCGCGCTGACATTTCACCAGGGTAGGACACTACAAACCAGAAGCCATAAATCTATTATAGAAGAAGCGAAGAAAATGATATGGGACCCTGAATTTAAGGGATATATACATGATGTTGGAGGTCCAACAGCGAATTTCAGAATAAGAGCCTGCGACAAACAGGAGAAATATGGGGTGTGTAAGGATAGACAATGTCTTTTCCCTAGACCTTGCCCTAATCTAAAAGTTGATCATAGTGATTATCTTAACCTTTTGAGACAGCTTAGAGAATTGCCTAATGTAAAAAAGGTGTTTGTTCGTTCGGGAATACGATTTGATTATTTGATGGCTGATGCTGATGATGAGTTCTTCTATGAGCTGTGTAAGCATCATGTTAGTGGACAGTTAAAGGTGGCTCCGGAGCATATTACAGATAATGTATTATCTAAGATGGGAAAGCCTGAGAATTCTGTATACAGAGCATTTGCTGATAAGTACAAAAAGATTAATGAACAGCTTGGCAAGAAACAGTTTTTGGTACCTTATCTAATGTCTTCGCATCCGGGCTCAACTATGAAGGATGCAGTAAAACTGGCAGAATACCTAAGAGACTTAGGATATATGCCGGAACAGGTACAGGACTTTTATCCTACTCCATCTACAATTTCCACCTGTATGTATTATACCGGAGTGGATCCTAGAACTATGGAGAAAGTATATGTTCCGGTATCTCCGCATGAAAAGGCTATGCAAAGAGCGTTGATACAGTATAGAAATCCAAAGAATTATGATTTGGTACACGAGGCTTTAACAATCGCGAAACGAACAGATTTAATAGGATTCGACAAAAAGTGCCTTATTAGGCCAAGGAAAAATGACAAGACTTTTATGGTTAGCGGAGGAAGAGGAAAAACAACTGATAATTTAAGGCAAAATGGCAATGCAAGTAACCAAAAAACAAAGAAAAACAAGAAAACCATAAGGAATGTGCATAAGAAAAAGGATAAATAATCAGTAGTTTTTGTACTTCAAAAAATACAAAAGAAAGCCAGAATTTATTGCTAAAGGCAATCGAATATGGTATTATAACTACAACCGTGTCGAGACAGATAGTCTCATGACATAAAAAAAGTAAATGGAGGAATTTAATCATGTCAAAGAAAGTAGTTTTAGCAGGCGCATGTCGTACAGCGATTGGTACTATGGGTGGAACACTTAGTAACACTCCAGCAGCAGAGCTTGGTGCAATCGTTATTAAGGAAGCCTTAAACAGAGCAGGAGTTGCTCCAGAGGCTGTTGATCAGGTATATATGGGTTGTGTAATCCAGGCTGGTTTAGGACAGAACGTTGCACGTCAGGCATCTATTAAGGCAGGACTTCCAAATGAGGTTCCAGCTGTTACAATAAATGTAGTATGTGGTTCAGGTCTTAACTGTGTAAATATGGCAGCTCAGATGATTATGGCTGGTGAGGCTGACATCGTTGTAGCTGGTGGAATGGAGAATATGTCAATGGCTCCATATGCACTTGATAAGGCACGTTTTGGATATAGAATGAACAATGCAGTTATGAAGGACTGTATGGTAAATGATGCTCTTTGGGATGCATTCAATGATTACCACATGATTAAGACAGCAGATAATATCTGTGAGGAGTGGGGAATCACTAGAGAAGAGCTTGATGAGTTTGCAGTTAAGAGTCAGCAGAAGGCTGAGGCAGCTCAGGCATCAGGCGCGTTTGATAAGGAAATCGTTCCTGTAACAATTAAGACTAAGAAGGCTGAAATCGTATTCGCTAAGGATGAGGGACCAAGAGCCGGTACATCTATGGAGGGTCTTGCTAAGCTTCGTCCTATTAACAAGGATGGTTTCGTAACTGCTGGTAATGCTTCAGGTATCAATGATGGTGCAGCAGCTATCGTAGTTATGTCTGAGGAGAAGGCTAAGGAGCTTGGTGTTAAGCCTATGGCTACTTGGGTAGCTGGTGCTCTTGCAGGATGTAGACCAGAGGTTATGGGTATCGGTCCTGTTCCTGCAACTCAGAAGGTTATGGCTAAGGCTGATATGAAGATTGAGGACTTTGATATTATCGAGGCTAATGAGGCATTCGCAGCTCAGTCAATCGCTGTTGGTAGAGACCTTGGTATCGATGTTGATAAGCAGCTTAATCCAAATGGTGGTGCAATTGCACTTGGTCACCCAGTTGGTGCTTCAGGATGTCGTATCCTTGTTACTCTTCTTCATGAGATGGAAGCTAAGGATGCTAAGACTGGTCTTGCAACACTCTGTATCGGTGGCGGTATGGGTTGTGCAACTATCGTTAAGAGAGACTAGGTAAATATAAAGGGTATATAAAACAGTAGATTATGTCGGCTCAAGGCTAAGCCTTGGGCTGGCAATATATAAGGAGTATTTCAATGGAATTTATAACTTATGAGCAGGACGGATACGTAGGTATCGTTACTATTAACAGAGAGAGAGCTCTTAACGCTCTTAACAGCCAGGTTCTTGAGGAACTTGAGGCTACTTTTGATGCTATTGATTTAGATGCAACTAGAGCAGTTATCCTTACTGGTGCTGGCGAGAAGAGCTTTGTTGCAGGTGCAGATATCGGAGAGATGTCAACTCTTACAAAGGCTGAGGGTGAGGCTTTCGGTAAGAAGGGTAATGACGTATTTAGAAAGATAGAGACTTTCCCACTTCCAGTTATTGCAGCTATTAATGGTTTTGCACTTGGCGGTGGATGTGAGATTTCTATGAGCTGTGATATCAGAATCTGTTCTGAGAATGCAGTGTTTGGTCAGCCAGAGGTTGGCCTTGGTATTACTCCAGGATTTGGTGGTACTCAGAGACTTGCTCGTCTTGTTGGCGAGGGTATGGCTAAGCAGATGATTTACACAGCTAGAAACATTAAGGCTGATGAGGCATATCGTATTGGACTTGTAAATGCAGTATATCCTCTTGAGGAGTTACTTCCAGCAGCTAAGAAGATGGCTGCAGGTATTGCTGCTAATGCTCCAATTGCCGTACGTAACTGTAAGAAGGCAATTAACGAGGGTATGCAGGTTGATATGGATGCTGCAATTGTTATCGAGGAGAAGCTTTTTGGTGATTGTTTCGAGACAGAGGATCAGAAGGCAGGAATGGGTAACTTCTTAGAGAAGGACAAAGAGAAGAAGCTTAAGGTGGTTCCTTTCCAGAATAAGTAGTTATTAGATTAATATGTTATTAACACGGTAGGGTGGTCTAACAAGGCCATCCTAAACGTGTGAAATAAGGATGACTAATTGAACGAAACGTATATGAATTCATTTAGGTAATCCACAAATATATTTTAGGAGGACATAAAAATGAAAGTAGGCGTTATTGGTGCAGGTACCATGGGTCAGGGTATCGCTAAGGCATTTGCTATGGTTGATGGATATGAAGTAGCTCTTTGTGACATCAAGCAGGAGTGGGCTGAAGGCGGTAAGGACAAGATTGCAAAGGGCTATGCAAAGCTTGTTGAAAAAGGAAAGATGACACAGGAGAAGGTTGACGAGATTCTTAACAGCATTACTCCTGGTCTTAAGGAAGATCTCTGTGCAGATTGTGACTTAATTGTTGAGGCTGCATTTGAGGATATGGGAGTTAAGAAGACTACTTTTGGCGAGTTAGATAAGATTTGTAAGCCAGAGTGTATCTTTGCTTCTAATACATCATCACTTTCAATCACTGAGATTGGAAATGGACTTACTCGTCCAATGATTGGTATGCATTTCTTCAATCCAGCTGACAGAATGAAGTTAGTTGAGGTTATTGCAGGTGTTAACACTCCACAGGAGACAGTTGATACTATTATTAAGATTTCAGAGGAGATTAATAAGACTCCTGTTCAGGTTAATGAGGCAGCTGGTTTCGTTGTAAACCGTATCCTTATTCCTATGATTAACGAAGCAGCATTTATTAAGATGGAGGGCGTTTCAGATGTAGCTGGTATTGATGCAGCTATGAAGCTTGGTGCTAACCATCCTATGGGACCACTTGAGTTAGGCGATTTCATCGGTCTTGATATCTGTCTTGCAATTATGGATGTTCTTTACAACGAGACAGGTGATAGCAAGTATCGTGCATGTCCATTACTTCGTAAGATGGTTCGTGGTGGAAATCTTGGATGTAAGAGCGGCAAGGGATTCTATATCTACAATGCTGATCGTACAAAGACACCTATGGATGCTCAGTAAGAGTAACCGAATTTATATGTGTTAAATAATTAGGAGGAAATTAACAATGGATTTTACTTTAAGTAAGAAGCATGAGATGGCAAGAACTCTCTTTAGAGATTTTGCACAGAATGAAGTAAAGCCTCTTGCACAGGAAGTTGATGAGACAGAATGCTTCCCAAGAGAGACAGTAGAGAAGATGGCTAAGAGTGGATTCTTAGGAATACCTGTACCAAAGGAGTACGGCGGACAGGGTTGTGATCCATTAACTTATGCTATGTGTGTTGAGGAGCTTTCAAAGGTTTGTGGTACTACAGGTGTTATCGTTTCTGCACATACATCACTTTGTGTAGATCCTATTCAGACTTATGGTACTGAAGAGCAAAAGCAGAAGTATCTTCCAGACCTTTGTTCAGGAAAGAAGTTAGGTGCTTTCGGTCTTACTGAGCCAGGTGCTGGTACAGATGCACAGGGTCAGCAGACTAAGGCTGTTCTTGATGGAGATGAGTGGGTTCTTAATGGATCTAAGTGTTTCATCACTAACGGTAAGGAAGCAGATGTATATATTGTAATCGCAGTTACCGGTATCGTTGAGAAGAAGGGTCGTCCTTTCAAGGAGATTTCAGCATTTATCGTAGATAAGGGAACTCCTGGATTTACTTTCGGTACTAAGGAGAAGAAGATGGGTATCAGAGGTTCATCAACTTACGAGCTTATCTTCACTGACTGTAGAATTCCAAAGGAGAACTTACTTGGTCAGAAGGGTAAGGGATTTGCAATCGCTATGCACACACTTGATGGTGGTCGTATCGGTATTGCAGCTCAGGCTCTTGGTATTGCAGCAGGTGCTCTTGAGGCAACTATTAACTACGTTAAGGAAAGAAAGCAGTTTGGTCGTTCAATCGCTCAGTTCCAGAATACTCAGTTCCAGTTAGCTGATATGGCTACTAAGGTTGAGGCTGCTAGAAATTTAGTATATAAGGCAGCTATGAAGAAGGCTCAGTACCAGATCGATCATAAGACATCTTACGGTGTTGAGGCAGCAATGGCTAAGTTATATGCTGCAGAGGTAGCTATGGAGGTTACTACTAAGGCAGTTCAGTTACATGGTGGTTACGGTTACATCAGAGAGTATGATGTAGAGCGTATGATGCGTGATGCTAAGATCACAGAGATTTACGAGGGTACTTCAGAAGTACAGCGTATGGTTATCTCTGCTGACTTATTAAAGTAAGGAGGTACTTAACGTGAAGATTATAGTTTGTATTAAGCAGGTACCTGATACTAAGGGTGGAGTTAAGTTCAATCCAGATGGTACATTAGATAGAGGAGCAATGCTCACAATCATGAATCCTGATGATAAGGCTGGTCTTGAGGCAGCTCTTAGAATTAAGGATGAGACTGGCGCTGAGGTTACAGTTATCACAATGGGTCTTCCAAAAGCTGAGGACGTTCTTCGTGAGGCTATGGCTATGGGCGCAGACAAGGGAATCCTTGTTACAGATAGAGTTCTTGGTGGTGCTGATACTTGGGCTACATCAACTACTCTTGCAGGTGCAATTAGAAACTTAGAGTATGATTTAATCATCACTGGTCGTCAGGCTATCGATGGTGATACTGCTCAGGTTGGACCACAGATTTCAGAGCATCTTAACATCCCAGTTATCTCATATGCTGAGGATATTAAGGTTGAAGGTAACAGCGTAATCGTTAAGAGACAGTATGAGGACAGATACCATATGGTAAAGGCCCAGATGCCATGTCTTATCACTGCTCTTGCAGAGTTAAACGAGCCACGTTACATGACTCCAGGTGGAATCTTCGATGCATGTGATGCAGAGATTACTGTATGGGGTAGAGCAAATCTTGTTGATGTAGATGATTCTAACCTTGGACTTAAGGGATCACCTACAAAGATTGCTAAGGCTTCTGATAAGGTAAGAAAGGGTAGCGGAGAGAAGGTTACTCTTGATCCAGCTGAGGCTGTTGATTACATCGTAGGCAAGCTTAAAGATAAGCACGTAATATAATAAAAAGGAAAAGTGGTGAATAAAATGGGTTTAGAACAATATAAGGGAGTATATGTCTTTGCACAGCAGGTTGATAACGAGTTAAGTGGAATCGCATTCGAACTTCTCGGTAAGGCTAAGGATCTTGCAAAGGACTTAAACACAGATGTTACAGCAATTCTTATCGGATATCAGGTTAAGAATCTTGCTGACGAGCTTGCAGCATATGGTGCTGACAAGGTTATCGTTGTAGACGATCCAGAGTTAAAGGAGTACAGAACAGAGCCTTATACACATGCTATGGCTTCTGTTATTAACGAGTATAAGCCAGATATCGTATTAGTTGGTGCTACAGCTATCGGTAGAGATCTTGGCCCTCGTGTTTCAGCAAGAGTTGCTACAGGTCTTACTGCAGACTGTACAGTTCTTGAGATTGGTGATTTCCCAATCAACCCAATTCCTAATCAGGAGCAGAAGCACAATCAGCTTCTTATGACTCGTCCTGCATTTGGTGGTAACACAATCGCTACAATCGCATGTCCAGATAACAGACCACAGATGGCTACTGTACGTCCTGGTGTTATGCAGAAGATTGATAGAATTGATGGTGCTAAGGCAGAGGTTATCGAGTTCAATCCTGGATTTACTCCAGATAACAAGTATGTTGAGATTCTTGAGGTTGTTAAGTCAGTTAAGGATACAGTAGATATCATGGACGCTAAGATTCTTGTATCAGGTGGACGTGGTGTTGGTTCAGCTGAGAACTTCAAGCTTCTTCAGGATCTTGCAGATGTTCTTGGTGGAACAGTAAGCTGTTCAAGAGCAGTTGTTGATTCAGGTTGGATGGAGAGAGATTATCAGGTAGGACAGACTGGTAAGACTGTAAGACCAAATCTTTACTTCGCAATCGGTATCTCAGGTGCTATTCAGCACGTTGCAGGTATGGAGGAGTCAGATATCATCATCGCTATCAATAAGGATGCAGATGCACCTATCTTTGATGTAGCTGATTATGGTATTGTAGGAGATCTTAACAAGATTGTACCTGCTCTTACTGCAGCTCTTAAGAATGAGATTGCATCAAAGTAATATAAGCTAAGTTTTAAGCCCTTCCAAGATTTCTTTGGAAGGGCTTTTTTGCATATTTCCTACTTTAAACAGCTTAATGAAGTAAAAATGAACTTTTAATTCTAAAGATGTGATGATAATATATAATTATTATAATTAATCAACTAATTTAAGATAAAGGTGCAAATGAGGGGTGTGCGATGAAACTAAAGTCTAATGACAATACATATGGTATGAATGAAAAGGAGATGGAGTACTACCGTCAATGTATGGAAGAAATAGAACAACCTGTAGATTATAATGCAAGATTTGAGAAGAAGAAAGAAAATACATCCTATGAAGTGGATAGCTATTTAAACACAGACCCTGGAATAAAAGGTAAATC
Organism: Lachnospiraceae bacterium; assembly: GCA_017463225.1. Lineage (GTDB taxonomy): Bacteria > Bacillota > Clostridia > Lachnospirales > Lachnospiraceae > Coprococcus_C. The sequence goes on from JAFTPO010000016.1 coordinate 36,049, forward strand.
AGGTAGATTGGCGAATTTATTCAGTGGTAATTCAGAAGGAGACAAAACAGTTCAGGCATGGATAGTAATTGTATTGTGTGTTGTTATGTTTTTCATCTTTTCTGATAAGGGAGTTAAAGCCATACGAGAATTGTCGATAGATAGTGTTGTGGTTAAGGGTGTTGTAACAGATACTGAAAAAAGTCGGGAATATATAAGGACGGGAAGAACTGGTAGTGTGGAAACATATTATTATGTTACATATGAATGGGTTGGAGATAATGATAGGTTGAATACCGGTGTATTGAAGACAAAGGATGTGGCCCATCCTTTAGTAGGTGATGAAATTGATGTAACAGTTCGTGCAGATAATCATAATATTGAGCTTAGCTCAGATGAAAAGAATAAAGATAATCTATCGTATTATGCGTTTATGTCTCTTATATGGGTAGTATTTGGTGCTTGGGCCTATATAAAACATATAAAAAAGGATTAATTACTACAATTAATATATTGCTACATTAGGCTACATCATAGGTTATATGAGGTAGCCTTTTTTGTGGTAATCTGTTAAAATATATATGTTAATGAAAATGATAATATAAGGTCAAAGGCTTATGGAAAAGAGAAAAGGTTTAATAAATCTGATAAAATTGGAGAATGAAGACTATGTTTTGATCCAGCATAATGGTGTAAAATCCTACGGAGGAAATCAAAGCTGGTGGAACAAGGATAATGCTGTGCTTTGTGATCATGGCTGTGGGATAATATCTATGTGTGACCTTGAATTGTATTTAAAAAAACATAATTCCTTTGAAACTATGACATATTGGGAATATAAAAGATATGTAGATGATGCTAGCAAATCCAGATATGATATGGGTATTGCAAAAAAGAGAAAAGATTTGGGACTTGTGCCTATGACTATGATGAGAGGTTTAAAGGGAGAGACTGATATTAGAAATTCAAAGATAAAATGGGCGCCATCTTTAAACTCTAATAAAACAAAGGAATATATAATAGATATGCTTAGCAGGGATATTCCTGTTGTTGCATCCTACTATGTCTTCAATAAGAATAATAAATTGAATTTGTGTAGTTATAATATAAAATCTGCTACTATGAAATCGGAAAAAGAGATAAAGGCACATTACTTTAATATAACCGGATTGGCGGTTTATAACCAAAAGGAGTACTTGTGTATATCGTCATGGGGTAAAAAGTATTATATTAACTACGATGAATGGGCTGAGAAGTTATCATTTTTCTCTAATATTTTATTAATAAAATAATATGTTTGTTGGTAAGTCCGTTGTTATGACGTAAAGTTTTTAAAATGTAATATTATAAGCTGGAGGATATGATTTATGAAGAAGGGTGTTGCTAGACTACAAATGTTTGGCTTGCTTTTGCTAAAGTTAGTTTGGCTGTTGGCCATTGTGGGAGTATTTTTATTTTTGTTTTCTGCCATAATTTGCGGAGCTGGTGGTACAGTGGGATTTATAGACACTGAGTTTGCTATAAGTGGCTTAATTGTATGTGTGGTTTTGATGCCTATTACTCACATTGGATTTAAAAAGTCTTACATAAAGGTATTTGTTGATGGAGTTTTAAAGGCGGAGTTACCGGGATGTCAGTATCAGATGGGTGGTGGTTTTGATAAGAATACCATAGACTCTATGTTTGTTTTGGTTGAACCTGGTAATATGTATACATCAGAGGATATGCTTTCCGGGGAATACAAAGGAGTTCGCTTTCAGATGGCTGATGCAACTGTAAAGAATTCCGTTAGAGAGCATCTATACGGAGATAAATATGTAAATAAGCTATACAAACATTTTGAGGGTCGTATGATTATACTGGATTCTCCTATAAATGCACCAAAACCTGTATATGTTTATTCGTACGAGTTTGAACACAGAGCAGCAGGGCGATACAACAAATATATGTCATCTGAAACTAATGATAGAGTGTTTGGGGATATATTTGATGTACTAGTTCAGCAAGGCGGAAGTGCAAAGATTGTGTTGAACGATAGAGTTAAGGCTGCCCTTAAGCAATTGTATCAAAAATACAATAACGTTGGAGTTCGTTTTGATAATAATAGAATATTTATGGCAATTAACACTAAAGAGGACTTGTTTGATTGGTCTGTTAAAAGAGGAATGACCTTTAAAAAAGAGATAGAGACTGTAAACAAACAGATTAGTGTGATAAAAGATTTTGTCGATTTAATATATGGGTATGACAATGATGAAATTGGTAATGAAAAAATAACAACTGATGATAATATTGAGCTGAATAATAATCAGGATAAAGAGTTGTCAGACGATTTGCTGTGGAGATAAAAGAAAGTGTTGTTTGTGTTGTAAGTATAGGAGTTTGAGCTATGGGAAGTAACATATCAAAATCTATGAAAACTTTACAGTGTGTGTGGGGGATATTGCTTGCTCTATCGATTGCTTATTTTTTAATTGGAGAGTTCTCATCAGAAAAAGAGGCTTATTTTAAGGTTGGAAAAAGTAATCTTTACAATGATGGATGGGAGATGGTACTAGATGATGGCTCTAGAATGCCTATAAAAGTTCCCGGTTCCTATGATGTTAAGAGTGGAGATACATTTGTTATAGAGAAAAAGATTGAAGATAGCTTTCAGGGAGCATGGTTATGTCTTAGAAGTTCTCAACATGATATTAAAATCTATGTAGACGATGAACTGATTGAGGATTATAGTACCAAAGATAGTAGAAATTTTGGCAAAAACAGTGTGAGTGTATTTGTATTTGCTGAGCTTAAAACTGAACATGCCGGAAAAACACTGAGGATGGAGCTTATTAGTCATTCTACCTATTCAGGATACATTAACGAGATTTACTGTGGAGACAGAGAACAAATATGGACAGGTATAGTTAAAGCTTATTTACCGGTTACTATATTGGCATTGTTTATGCTTTTGCTTAGTATCATGGTTGTCATATACTGTTTGATAATTAGCTTTGTATACAAGAAAAAAATGAATATATCATATTTGGGTATCGGGCTTTTGGTTGCTTCAGTATGGCTTATTGCAGAGTCTAAGTTAAGACAGATTTTCTTGCCAAACAGTACCATAGCCAGTGATGTGGGATTTTTTATGGTTATGCTGTTACCATTGCCTTTCCTTACATATATTAATTCGGTGCAGAAACGAAGATATGAGAAAGCATATTTTGTACTTGGAGCATGCGCATGCATTAATTTCGTAGGTTCCACTATATTACAGTTTGCGGGAATAAAGGATTTTTCGGAGACTATGATGTCTGGACATATAATTATAATTGCTTTGATAGTGCTACTTATGATAACTGTTGCTATAGATATAAAGAAAGGATACATTAAAGATTATAGAGAAGTTGCTCTAGGTATGGGCGGCCTTATGGTGGCGGGCATTTATGAAATATATATGGTATACGATAAATTTGCTATATATAATGGTGTTGGCTTATGCATTGGACTCGCGTTCCTATTCTTTATGGCTGTTATACAGACAGGTAGAGATTTGCTTAATTTGGAAAAAGAAAAGCAGCTTGCTGTAGCAGCAAGTGAGTCTAGAACTATGTTCCTTGCTAATATGTCTCATGAAATTAGAACTCCTATAAATACTATTGTAGGTATGAATGAGATGATTCTTAGAGAGAATCATAATAATGAGATTAAAGAATATTCAAGAAATATTGAAAATGCCAGCAAGCTTCTGTTAGGGCTTATTGATGATATATTGGATTTTTCTAAGCTGGACGCTGGAAAACTTGAGATTTGCGAGAATCGGTACAGCATGGCAGCAATGCTCAATGATGTAATACTTGGAATGAGTATTAGACTTGAGGATAGAGATTTGACTGTAAATATGGATATTGATGAGAATTTGCCATCTCAGGTTATCGGAGATGAGATAAGAGTTAAGCAGATTTTCAATAATATTCTTTCCAATGCAGTTAAGTACACTGTTGAAGGTAGTATTACTCTGTCTGTAAAGGGAATATGGGAAAAAGAAAAGTTTAATTTAGTATTCTCTGTTGCAGATACCGGTGTAGGTATTAAAGAAGAGGATATGGCAACTCTTTTTGACAGCTTTAGACGTATGGACTTAAAGAGAAATAAATATATTCAGGGAACAGGCTTGGGACTTAGTATTACAAAGCAACTCGTGGAGAATATGAAAGGTAATATTAAGGTAGAAAGCGAATATGGAAAGGGTAGCTGCTTCACCGTAACATTACCTCAGAAAATAGTTGATGACAGACCGATGGGGAACCCTATGGTTGCTTATTCGAGCTTGGTTAATAATGAGGATGAAAAGACTGATAAGATTTACAAGTCAGGTCAAAGGGTAATGGTGGTTGATGACAATGATATGAACCTTACAGTAATGAAGGCATTGCTTTCTAAGAAGGGCTTTGAGTTAGAGCTTGTAGCCGGCGGGTTAGAGAGCTATGAGCTGTGTAAGAAGAATAAGTATAGTCTTATACTAATGGATCATATGATGCCTGCTCCGGATGGTATAGAAACCTTGCATATGATTAGGGATGACAAGGAAGGCTTAAATATCGATACACCTATAGTTGCTCTTACGGCAAATGCAATAAAGGGAGCAGGAGAGCAGTACAAGAACGAAGGCTTTTCTGATTATATTACTAAGCCGGTTGAGTATGCTAAATTAGAAACCGTGCTTGATAAGTATCTTATACAGGAAATGATGGATAATAGTTTGTCTGTGTCAAATTCAACTCTTTATACAGTGGACAGAGAGACTGGAATAAAAAATTGTAGTGATATGGTTGATTTGTACGAGGAGATTCTTGGAGATTTTGTTAGAAAGTGCAATGACTACAAGAAAGAGATTAAAGAGTATTATCAAGAGGAAAAATGGATTGATTATGCCAGAATAGCTCATACACTCAAAAGTAATGCGTTAACTGTAGGATTGGCTGAATTTGGTGAATTAGCTAGGGAACACGAGTTAAAAGCAAAGGCGTCAGAGGTAAGCTTTATAAGGGTACATTATGAAGAATTTGTAAAAGCTATTGATAAGGCGATAGAATCAGTACAGGTAGAAATAGAGAGGAATCAATATGATTAGAGAGATATCCCTAAGTGACATATCAGATGGAAAGACCTATGAGCTAAACGATATGGTAAAAGCTGATACGGGAGGCTGCGCAGGGTGTCACAAATGCTGTACAGGCATGGGTAGTTCCATAATATTAGATCCTTATGATGTATGGCAGATAAAAGAAGAACTTAATATGAGCTTTCAACAGCTTTTAAGCGAGGGTTACATTGAGCTTAATATGGTTGATGGCTTGATTCTGCCTAATCTAAGGATGAATGAAAAAGAACGCTGCTCCTTTTTAAACGAGGAGGGAAGATGCTCAATACATAAGGTGCGTCCTGGAATTTGCAGAATATTTCCACTGGGAAGAGTGTATGATGGCAAAGATTTCAAATACTTTCTACAAAAGGATCAGTGCGCAAAGGAGAGCAGGTCCAAAATTAAGGTAAAAAAATGGATTGATACTGCTAATGTTACAGAGAATCATAGATTCATCAGTCAATGGCATTACTTTGTGAGATGGGTTGGAGACAGGAATATAGAACTTAAGAATACCGGAAGGGGAGAATGTATCAACGATATAGCTATGTATGTGTTAAATGAGTTCTTTGTGGCAGATATATATAAAGAGGAGCAAAGAGCTGTTGCGGACGATGGTTTGTTTTATATGCTTGTAATTAATAAAATAGATGTGGCGAGAAAAGCTATTGAAGGGTTAAGTTAATTCAATAAAATAATTATGATGATGTAAAGGAGATATAATATGCTAGGTATAATAGGCGCAATGGATGAAGAGGTTAGTAAACTTAAAGAGGTTATGGATGAGGTTGAGATTACAACCAAGGCCTCTATGGATTTTTATAAGGGTAAGATAAGCGGCAAGGATGTGGTAGTTGTTCGCTCTGGTATTGGAAAGGTAAATGCCGGAATATGTACTCAGATATTGGTTGATTGCTATGGGGTAGAGGCTGTAATAAATACAGGTATAGCAGGTAGCTTAAATGCAGCCATTGATATAGGAGATGTGGTTTTGGCAACAGATGCTCTTCAGCACGATATGGATGCTACGGGATTTGGATATGAGCCTGGGGTGATTCCACGTATGGAGGTTTCTACCTTTGTTGCTGATGAAAGACTTAGAACTCTGGCCAAGGAATGTTGTCAGAGAGTAAATCCTGATATCAAGGTTTTTGAAGGAAGAGTTGTAAGTGGAGACCAGTTTATATCTGATAAAAATATAAAGAATAGAATAACTTCACAATTTGCCGGATACTGTACTGAGATGGAAGGTGCTGCTATAGCTCAGGCGGCGTATTTGAACAATATACCATTTTTAATCATAAGGGCTATATCTGATAAGGCTGATGACAGCGCAACAGTTGATTATCCAACATTTGAAGCAAAAGCTATTGAAAATAGTGTTAAGCTTATGAAGGAAATGATAGCAAATTACTAGAGAGGAAGAAAAATATGGAAAAGATAGCAAGCTTTACAGTAAATCATATGGATTTGCTGGCAGGAATATATGTGTCCAGGAAGGATGAGGTTAATGGTAATGTGATTACTACCTTTGATCTTAGAATGAAAAGACCAAACTATGAGCCTGTGATGAATACTGCCGAGATGCATACGATAGAGCATTTGGGGGCAACCTTTTTAAGAAACCATAATGATTACAAGGATAGGATAATATATTTTGGTCCTATGGGATGCAGAACCGGCTTTTATCTTATAGTAGCCGGTGATTACGAATCTAAGGATATGGTTGAACTTGTGACACAGATGTATGAGTTTATTGGAGACTTCGAAGGTGAGGTACCGGGAGCATCTCCTATGGATTGCGGAAATTATTTGGATATGAATTTGCCAATGGCAAGATATGAGGCAAAGGATTATCTGAAGAAAGCGTTATACAATATTTCAAGGGAGAGATTAGAGTATCCTCCTACAAGAAATGTGTAATTATATATTTTAGAAAATGTAGCAATATATGGTAAAAGCGGGAAATCTATAATAAGATTACCCGCTTTTTCCGATATATACTATATATGTGATTCAAAAAAATCAATCCGGGTACAAAATAGGGGGTTTTTTATAAAAAACCCCCAACAAATTGTAGAAAACAGTCAAAAAAGTGTTTTATTTTAAGAAATAATGTGATAGAATTGTATCGTAGTATGAGTAATTATGGGTAAGTGTAATTATTTATACGTTTTAGTGAGATTATACATATTAATTTATAGAAGAAAGACCTTAAGAAAGGGATAGAGGTGCAAGGATGAATTTGAAAGACAAATTAACTAAGAAACTTCTTGAAACTGGAAAAAAGCATAGGCTGTTGGTATATCCGACATTGGCGTTAGTGGCAGTGATAACAGCCATTTCCCATGCGGTATATTGGGGAAGAGGCAATGGTAAACGTTTTGTTGCGTCTACTATGATAATGGCATTACTTATTAGCCAGTCTCTATTCCTTACTTCATCAGCGGATGTTGTTACGGAGGAGGGAGATGGAACTAAGACCACAGAGGTGGTAGTGGATTTGTCACAGATAGATACATCCACCACAGAGGAAGTAAACATAGTCGATACATCTAATATAGATGAAAATCAAACCAGCTATGATGTGATAGACCAAAACGAGCTTGATGAAATACAGAATAATAGTACTGAGGATAATCAGGAAACAACTGAAGCTACTATAGATGATACTCAGGATCCGGAGGGTGAGTCTACAGAATTAACTACAGAAGTTGATAGTACTGAACAGCTAGCTGGTGAGGAACAGCTGAATTCACAGCTTAATCTTCTTGCAGATGGTGCTTCAGATGGTTCAGGAGAGACACCGGTAGCTCATACAATTTATATATATAGAGTTGACGAGGATGGCAGACAGCAGAATCCTATAGCCTGTGATTGGGTAGATGGATATGTTGATAACGGAAATGGAACAGTTACCATTACACTTCCTACTACTGCAAATGTAATATCAGCAACAGCGGCGGGACAGGACGTTACATTCTTTAGCTGCAAGGGAATATATGCATCTAAGGATTGTACCGGAGTTAGCGTAGCAGGGACTACTGTTACTGTTGATAAGATTGATAATGGAGTGTATAGCTTCTATAGTAAGGTAACCAGAGAAAAGTATCCTATAACAATTAATGTTAAGGGACAGAATGTTACTGACATATGTCAGGTTCCGGAAACCAGAACAGAGGGCGATTTATATCCGGCAGCTACATATACAGTTAAACCTGCTACAGATGCATTATATGCAGGCTGTGAAGGTGGTGGCGCATACGCATGGGGATATAATTACAATGGTATATCATATAATGGCTCCGCATATGCTGTTGGTGATGTTGTACCGGTAAATCCTACCGGAGACAATGTAACAGGTGTTTCCATGGATGCAAACTGGGTTGGCCAGGAGATAGATGTAACATACGATTTTGTCAGTGATACAGATACTCATATTGAGTTAAAGGGAGAGCTTAAGGAGGATGTTAAGACTTACCTTTACGATAATACTGCTATTAAGCCAATTACAAGGGATAATCTTGTAACTACCAATCCAGGATATTATTTAGGAGGATGGGTAGATGCAACAGATTCAACCTTAACATTCCCTGCAGACGGAACAACTATAGATGCATCTCTACTTGCAACAAGAGGAGATGATATTACTGCAGAGAAGAATATGATAGGAAGAAGACTTGTAGGTGTATGGACATACAAGGACAACACATTGGTAGTTAGTGGAACAGCAACAGCTGGAGATGATTCAGTTTCAATATCAGGCTCATACGGAGATGCAATAGATTGTGAGATCTCAGCAAAGTATAAGACTGATGAAAAAGGATTGTTCGGACTTGTTATACCAGACAGTGATATAGCAAAGCTCAACGGTTATGGTTTACTTGTAACTCCAAATCAAACTGATGGTGTAACAACTTCATATAGAATAAACGGAACATTAAATAATGTTACAGATGAAGCAGGCATTACACTTGGTCTTACACTTACAGATTATAATAAGCCTACTGCAAATCAGAACTATGATAAGTCCATTACTCTTGTTTCTAACAAGAAGGAGGTTACTTTGGACCCTGCTACCATCAAGCATAATAATCATGATGGTGCACCAAGTAAGCCTTATGACGGAAATGATAATATAAAGGTTAATACAACTGCACAGGTTACAGGAAAGCTTGGAGCAGATGATGTATATGTAACATTTGATGCTGATGCAACTCTTGATAATGCAAATGCAGGAGAGGGTAAGGCGATTACACTGACTGGTGTTACATTAGATGGTACCAGGGCTCAGATGTATACACTTACAGATACAGCAGATGGAAGTACAACAGTTATAGTTCCAAATGTTGCAACAGTTACAAGAATTGCTGTAACAGTAAATTCTAAGTTAGTAGAGGGATATAATGACTCTATTCTTTTCGGACAGAAAACACCGGAGTATACAGTAGATTTGGTTAATCCTAATCTCTTAGCTCCAGTAGATTTGGTTAGATATAATGCATGTGCTTCTCAGGCAGAGAAGGAAGCATTTATGAAGCAGATAATTGGCTTCACAGGAACTTGGGATACTACAAGAACACTTTATAGTCCTGCAGGCTCATACACTATTACTCCATTGTTTAGTGATGAGAAGGTAAACTATTCAGTAAGTGCTTCAGGAGTTACCAGCACATTTAAGGTTAACAGAGATTCTGGAGAGGGTAATTACGCACTTAGCCCACAGCCTATTAACAGCTATTATCCAAATCTCACTATCACAGCCAGTGGCGGAACCTATGATAAGGTAAGACTTATAAAAGACAATTCAGACATAGCAGAGGGAGCTAATCCATCATCTGTGAATGGAATGTTCTCAAGTTCAGTTACATTAACAGATGATATGACAAATGGAACAATTATGTTCCAGATGTTAGATGTGGAGACCGGAGCTATTACATATCCTGTAACTCTTACAGGAATCAATATTGACGGAACAGGACCACAGCTTGTATCTTACTCAGTTTCACCTAATGTGAAGTATTTTAACGAGTTTGGTTTCGGAGCATACTATCACGGACAGACTATAGAAGGTAAGTATGTTGAAAGTGTTGATATTACCTTTGAGTACAAGACAGACGATAGTGCATGTGATGAGTTAGTATATTATTTCACAGATCAGGATGGAAATACACTCAACAGCCAGTTTAATGGAACACTTAAACTTAAGAAGAATGCTGTATCCGGTAACTACGTTGGTACAGTTACTATAGGTACAGGTGCAGCAGGACAGCTTGTTGTATATGCAACAGATACAACCGGTAATCCTTCAGGTCAGAGTAAGGTTAAGCTTACAGAGGCTATCGACTTTATAAAAGAAAGTCAGTCAGCAGGTAATTATTATGAGTGGATGGTTGAGAATACTATAAACTCAGCAGATATAATGGTTACTGACCTTAACGGAAATGGAACCACAGCAGGAGAGTGGTATAACGGACTTAACTTTAACGTTTTAGCGGCGGATTCTGACAGTGGTGTTAATAAGATAATTTGGAGTGTTACAGATCCTACAGGTACAGTTACAAGTAGTACTGAGAATGCTCACGACAGCGTGGCCATGGTAATCTCCGGAGAGAAAAATGGCTCAGCTACAGATTACGGAAAGCTTACAACATATGATTTTAATACATCAGTGTCTGGCTCAGATGCTTTGGCAGGAGAGTATTATGTAAGTGCAGTACTTTATGATAATGCTGGAAATAACGTGGCACTTGAAACGAAGGGACCATATCTCTTTGATGGAAAGGCTCCTGTTATTGCCTGTGATGATTATGAAACTGAAAGTGATGAATACCTTTCAGGAGTAGTATTTGATTTTACTGTAACAGAGGGAGTTAATGAAAGTGGTGTAGCATCTGTTCAGTTATTCTATGTAAGTGACGGACAGGAGCTTCTTGTAGAAAACTGGGGAGCTGCAGACAGCTATTCAAGAGAGATTACTTCAAACGGAACATATCGTATAGTTGCAACAGACCTTGCAGGCAATGTTTCAAGTAAGGATGTAACATTTAAGGGTATTTCTGATGTTATTCCAAACATTCCGGTTATTAGTGTTGATGGAAAGCTTGGCAATGACAACTGGTATATTGAAGAGATGCCTGTAGTTACAATTATATCTGAGGAGACTACAAGCGATGGAGTTCCAGTTGTAACAACATATAAGCTTACAGTTGGTGGAAACCAGATTCAGGCAAATGTTGATAGCGGTGAAGAGGTGCTCAACATAACAAGTGAGGGTGAAGTACTCATCGAGGCTTGGAGTGAGAGTAAAGCAAACTGCAAGAGTGATGTGGTAAGTAAGACTGTTAAGATTGATGTCAATGGACCAAAAATAGTTATTACAGATTCATCTGTAGACCAGAATGGTAATACAGTAATTAAATTCACTGTAACAGATGATATAAGTGGTGCTAATCCAAAGGCTGTATATGTAAATGATGAGTTAGTAGAGGTTGAAGAGATAGATGGTGTAGTAACCGGAAGCTTTGTAGCCAACGAAAACCAGACTTATAGCATAGTGGCTGAAGATATTGCTGGTAATACATCAGATGCAACAGAATTTGTACCTTTAACACTTACAGCCAGCCCGATAATAAATATCACTCCTACAGGAGCATATCTTGAGGCTCGTGTTTATGAAGGAACAAATCCTATATCAGATTGCTATATAGCTTATAAGAAGGCATCAGCATCTGATTATGATACAGCTTTAAGCAATAAGCATGATGAAGAGTATGGTATGAGTATGAATTATACCTTCAGAAATCTTACTGCTAATACAGTTTATGATTATAGAATTTATGCAATAGCTGCTAATTCTAATGAGGTTCAGGTTATCGAGGGTAGCTTTAGAACAGCTGATAACACATCTACAGCATCTGTTTACGGAAGTGTAACTTATGATGATGAGCTTCCAGAGGATTACAAGACATATCCGGTCTATGTAGCTCTTTACGATGCAAATACTGTTATAGCAGGTGTTCAGTTGGATGGACCAGAGAATACAGACTATATCTTTAAGAGTGTTGCAGATGGCAATTATAGAATAGTTGCAACAAATGGTATGCTTAACGAGGTTGGTGCTGTTACAGTAACAAATGGTGGTATATCATATCCTGAGGACTACGGTTCAAAGGGTGGAATACATTTTGTATTAGATGGTCTTAGTACAGATGTAGTCGTTGAGGATAACTCAATCAATATTACAGCTGATGGCCTTGGAAAGATATATAACACAGCACTCTACAATGGTAATGTTACAGATGAAGACCTTGAAGTTGTAGCAGCCGGTGGAACTGTTGATATTACACTTTACGCAAGCTATATTGACGTAAATGAAATTGGACAGACAACACAGAGTATATTTAATGATAAGATTGGCAAGAATGGTGTTATAGAGAGATACATCAGTCTTCAGGTTGTAAAGGAAGTAAGAGATGTAGATGGAAAGCTTGTAAATGGCACTCCTATGAATATTACAAGACTTGCTGAACCAGTAAGTATTTCCTTCCCATTAGGCGACTTATCAGGACAGAAGATATATGTAGCAAGTGTTCATGGAAGTGGAGACAAGTATACATTTGTTAACTGGGGAACCGAGGATGTATCAATTTCTCAGAACTACGTTACTATTTCAACTGACAGATTCTCAGTATATGCTCTTTATAGATTGCTTGAGATAAAGAAGGAGTACACTGTTAAGTGGGTTGATGGTGATGGAAACATAATGAAGACAGAGACTGTAGTAGAGGGCAACTCAGCTACACCACCTACAGATACACCAAAGAAGGCGGAGACAGATAAGTACACATATACCTTCTCAGGTTGGGATACAGACTATAAGACAATTAGTAAAGACACAATTATTTCTGCATGGTTTGTAGCTAATGAAAAAGAAGTTACTCCTCCAACTACAGAGGAGCCACCAACCACAGAAGCACCACCATCAAACGATAATAAGGATGATGGCAAGGATGACGGTAAAGAAGAGGATATAACTAAGGAGCCTACAAAGTATCCATATATGGGATCTGGTATTTCACCGCAGACTGGTGATGAGGCACCTATAGTAATCCTTGGAATGCTTATGATGATATCTGCATTAGGAATGATTATAATCAACAAAAAAAGAAAAGAAGATTAAATCATTGAAATAATAGACAATTATTACCATACATAAATTTTTTAGTATTTCAAATAATACTATCAAGACATAAGTCTTAATTAAAAATTTTGGAGGTAATGAAAATGTCAAATTCAAATTCTAACAATTATGCAGCACCAAATGCTAAGGAAGCAATGAACAAGTTTAAGATGGAGGTTGCCAGTGAGCTTGGTATCAACCTTAAGCAGGGTTACAATGGTGACTTAACTTCACGTGAGAACGGTTCAGTTGGTGGAGAGATGGTTAGACAGATGATTAAGAGACAGCAGGAGCAGATGTCTAAGTAATTTAGATAAGGCTTAGCTTATTATCATCAAATATAAAAGGCTTGTTTAAATATATGTAATAATTCACAAATTATGGCATATATATTAGACAGGCCTTTAACTTTTTTAAATTACAAGTTTAATGCTTTTTTAGTTGGAATAATCTATTATATTTCTGTAAAAAATGTGGACTTGTACTAATTCTTGTGTTATAATCCAATGAATAGTGCGTTTTGCAATTTAAGGAGGAAAGACAAATGAGTTTATCAGTTGAAAAATTAGAAGGTAGCATGGCGAAGCTTACTATTGAGGTGCCAGCAGAAGAGTTTGAGAAGGCTATGACAAAGGCTTATCAGAAGCAGAAGAATAGAATTGCTATTCAGGGCTTTAGAAAGGGTAAGGTACCACAGGCTATAGTTGAGAAGATGTACGGTCCTGAGGTATTTTATGATGATGCAGCTAATTTACTTATTAACGAGTATTATCCAAAGGAATTAGAGAACTGCGAGGAAGAGGTTGTATCTAATCCTGAGATAGATGTAGAGCAGATTGGTAAGGGACAGAACTTTATCTTCAATGCAGTAGTTGCTCTTAAGCCAGAGCTTAAGCTTGGTGAGTATAAGGGTGTTGAGATAGAGAAGATTCCTGCAGAGGTAACTGAGGATGAGGTTATGGCAGAGATTCTTAAGGCTCAGAAGGAGAACTCAAGAAAGGTGCCTGTTGAGGATAGAGCAGCACAGCTTGAGGATGAGGTTACTATCAACTTTGACGGATATATGGATGGCGTAGCTTTCGAAGGTGGTAAGGGAGATAACTATAAGCTTACACTTGGCTCACATTCATTTATTGATACATTTGAGGATCAGATTGTTGGTAAGAACATTGGCGATAGCTTTGATGTAAATGTTACTTTCCCAGAGGAGTATCATGCAGCTGATCTTGCCGGAAAGCCAGCAGTATTTAAGGTTGATCTTCTTGGAATTAGCGCAATCGAGCTTCCAGAGTTAGATGATGACTTTGCTTCAGAGGTTTCTTCATTTGATACATTCGACGAGTATAAGGAGGATGTTAAGAAGGTTCTTGAGGTTAAGAAGGAGAAGACTGTAAAGTCTGAGAAGCAGGCTAAGATTCTTGAGAAGCTTTGTGAGACTGCAGAGGTTGAGATTCCAGAGGCTATGATCGAGTATAATCAGGAGAGAATGTTCGATGAGTTTGCTCAGAGTATGATGTACCAGGGACTTCAGATGGAGCAGTACTTAAAGCTTACTAACACTTCTAAGGAAGAGTTAATGGAGAGAATTAAGCCGGATGCAATCGCAAGAATTAAGACTGGTCTTGTTCTTGAGGAGGTTGTTAAGGCTGAGGGAATTACTGCTACAGATGAGGAGTTTGAGGAGCAGCTTAAGAGTATGGCGGCTGCATATCAGATGGATGTAGAGAAGATTAAAGAGATTATGGGAGATAAGGAAGCTGACTCTGTAAAGAAGGATGTATGTCAGAGAAAGGCTCTTGATTTCCTTGTTGAGAATTGCAAGGAGGTATAATCCATGTCATTAGTGCCTATGGTAGTTGAGCAAACCAGCAGAGGCGAGCGTTCATACGATATTTATTCAAGACTTTTAAAGGATAGAATAATATTTTTAGGAGATCAGGTTAATGATACTACAGCTAGTCTTGTTATAGCACAGCTGTTGTTCTTAGAGTCTGAGGATCCAAATAAGGACATAAGCCTTTATATAAATAGTCCTGGTGGCTCAGTAAGTGCAGGTATGGGTATATACGATACGATGAATTATATTAAGTGCGATGTTTCAACGATTTGTGTTGGAATGGCTGCCAGTATGGGTGCATTTTTGCTTGCAGGAGGTGCAAAGGGTAAGAGATATGCTCTTCCTAACTCTGAGATAATGATACATCAGCCATTGGGTGGTACTGAGGGTCAGGCTACAGATATTAAGATTCATGCAGACCATATTATTAAGACGAGAACAAAGCTTAATACATTGCTTAGTCAGTTTACCGGCAAAACACTTGATATAATAGAAAGAGACACTGAGAGAGATAATTTCTTAAGTGCAAGTGAGGCTTTAGAATATGGTCTTATAGATCATGTTATGGCAAATAGACAATAAATTTAAAGAGGTGGCTATATGGCTAATCGTACAGACGATAGAAAAAAACCTAGATGTTCCTTCTGTAACAAATCTCAGGAGCAGGTTAGAAAGTTAATAGCAGGTCACAATGTATATATTTGTGATGAGTGTGTAGATATATGCTCAGAGATAATTCAGGATGAATTTGAGGATGATTTTATCGACACTGACATCAACCTCTTAAGGCCAAAGGAGATAAAGGAGTTCTTAGATGAATATGTAGTTGGACAGGATGCTGCCAAAAAGGTGCTTTCTGTAGCGGTATATAATCATTATAAGAGAATTTTGGCTGAGAAGGACTTTGATGTAGAGCTCCAAAAGAGTAATATCATCATGATAGGACCAACCGGATCTGGTAAGACATATCTTGCACAGACATTGGCGAAGCTTCTCAATGTTCCATTTGCTATAGCGGATGCAACAACTCTTACAGAGGCAGGTTATGTAGGTGAGGACGTGGAAAACATTCTCCTAAAGCTTATACAGGCTGCTGATTATGATGTTGAGAGAGCACAGTGTGGAATTATCTATATAGATGAGATTGATAAGATAACAAAGAAGTCAGAAAATGTGTCTATTACCAGAGATGTTTCTGGTGAGGGTGTGCAGCAGGCACTTCTTAAGATTATCGAGGGAACAGTTGCTTCCGTACCACCTCAGGGCGGACGTAAGCATCCACAGCAGGAGTTCATTCAGATTGATACAACCAACATATTGTTTATCTGTGGTGGTGCCTTTGAGGGTATGGAGAAAATCATAGAAAACAGAGTTGGAAAGAAGTCAATTGGATTCAATGCTGAAATGATAGCTAAAACAAAGGAACAGGAAAGCGAGCTTCTTAAGATGGTTCAGCCTGGAGATTATATAAAATATGGTCTTATTCCTGAGTTTATAGGAAGAGTTCCGGTTTCAGTTACCCTTGACAGATTGGACGAGCAGGCATTGGTTCGTATACTTTCAGAGCCAAAGAGCGCAATATGCAAGCAGTATATTAAGCTTTTTGAACTAGATGGAGTAGAGCTTGAGTTTGAACAGGATGCATTGCTTGCTATAGCTAAGGAAGCTATGGAGAGAAAGACTGGTGCAAGAGGACTTAGATCTATTATTGAGAAGGTTGTAACAGATTTAATGTATGAGATTCCTACAGATGAATACATTGAGAAATGTGTTATAACTGAGGAGGTTGTAACTGATGGAGCAGATCCTATTGTTACTTATTCTGACAAGCCAAGAGCAAAGAAGAATACCTTCCGCAGACATGTTAGAAGTAGCAGTACAGATAGTATAGCTTAATTTATTAAATGGTGAATAGCTTTCTTTTGCTATTCACCATTAGTTTTACATAAGGCCTTATATGGCTTGGAGGAGTAAAAATGGTCATTAAAAGTGCAGAGCTGGAAACAGTATGTGGTATAACTAGTAAGCTTCCTGAAAATGAGCTGCCTGAGATTGCTTTTGCAGGAAAATCTAATGTGGGTAAATCATCATTGATAAATGGATTACTTAATAGAAAGGCTTTGGCAAGAACATCATCATCACCTGGAAAAACACAGACAATCAATTTTTACAATATAAATAAGGAATTATATTTTGTGGATTTACCTGGATATGGATATGCGAAGGTTTCTATGGAGATTAGAAATAAGTGGGGAAAGATGATAGAGAAGTATCTTCATACATCGGACCAGTTAAAGACAGTTTTTCTGTTGATTGACATTAGGCATGCTCCTGGTGAAAACGATATTACTATGTATGACTGGATAGTAGCAAACGGATATAGACCGGTAATTATAGCGACAAAGCTAGACAAGATTAAAAGGAGTCAGAAGGATAAGTGTATTAAGGTGATTAAGGAAAAACTAAAGCTTACACCTGATACAAAAATAATCCCCTTCTCCGCTGTATCAAAACAGGGAAAAGAGGATATATGGAATCTGATTGAAACAACCATAGCAGATGGTGTATCTGAAGAATAATTATTTTTCGTTTAACCAAAGCTGATTTATAAGGTATTCATAAATGGCTGAGCTTTTACCGCGCCAATTGTTGCAAATTGTCTCAGCCTGAGACTTAGTTGGTACATCGAACTTTATGTCTAGAAGAGTTTCTTTTCTATCCTTTATGATACATTGAACGGTGTACCAGTTTGAGTCATTATAGAAGTAATCTGCAAATATTTCGGATTCGTTTTTTACATTGATTTTTTCCTGGGATAAGTATTCCAGGATATCTTTTTTTATGGCTTCAGGAAGTCTGTTCTCAAAATAGGACAGTGCATCCTCCCCTTGTGAAGTAATTTTATAATGAATGGTGTCTCGTATGGTATCGGTGGATATAAATTCACTGCTAATCATTTCGCTTAATGCTTCGTGTAGATTAAAGACTGTTGTGTATCCCTTTCCAATGATAAAGTTCGAGATTAGGGAATTAGTCATAGTATAATCCGTTCTATCCAGCATAAACAAGATTATAAGTTTGTACAATAATAATCCTTCCATAATGATCCTCCAATTATGTTGTCATAGGTAGTTTTATGAACAAAAAATAGTAAGAATATTATAAAACAATACACCAAGTAAAATCAATATTTACTCAGATAAATTGTTTAATATAATTATTTACCTTTTTTTAATCTTGTGATATGATGTCCATATCTGAGGATGTGTTTGCATTTCTAGAGAAAATCAATATATTTACCCAGATTTGAGTACAAGTTAACTATACATATTATAGATTCAAAAGGAGTTATTATGGATTTCAAGAAGATGTCTCTGGCAGACCTAAGAAAATATGCTAAAGAATTAGGCATAGTAAATGTTACTACTATGAAAAAAAATGAGCTGGTTGAGCTGTTGGAAAATATCAGTAAGATGAAAAATAATAATCAGACAGAAGCTGCTCCAAAGACAGAATCTGAGGACAAGCCTTCTGACACACCTGCTACAGAGTCTGAAACATCAAATATTAAAATCTTTGATGGTCAGGAATATACAGAAGATCAAGATAGTGGACAGATGGCCTATGGTATCCTCGAGGTTATGGAGGGTTATGGATTTATTAGAAGTGATAATTATCTTCCGGGAGACAAGGATATATATGTAAGCTCACAGATAATTAAAAAGTTTAACCTTAAGAAGGGCGATATATTAGAGGGACCTATTAAGGTAAATGATCAGGGAAGTAAATTTAGCGCAATTCTTTATCTTAAGAGTATTAACGGTATGTTACCATCAGAGGCTGCTAAGAGAATACCATTTGAGCAGTTAACTCCTATATTCCCTGATGAAAGAATTAGACTTGACAGACCTGGAGCACCGGTTTCTATAAGAATAGTTGATTTGCTTTCACCTATAGGAAAGGGTCAGAGAGGTATGATTGTATCTCCACCTAAGGCTGGTAAGACAACATTGCTTAAGTCTATAGCAAAGAGTATAAGCACTCAAAATAGAGATATGCATCTTATAGTTCTTCTTATAGACGAACGTCCTGAGGAGGTTACTGATATAAGAGAATCTATAGAAGGGCCAAATGTTGAAGTTATTTATTCAACCTTTGATGAGCTTCCAGAGCATCACAAGAGAGTATCAGAGATGGTTATGGAGAGGGCCAAGAGACTTGTAGAGCATAAGAAAGATGTAGTTATTCTTCTTGATAGTATTACAAGACTTGCCAGAGCTTATAACCTTACTGTACCACCAAGTGGTAGAACCTTATCCGGTGGTTTAGACCCTGCAGCACTTCATATGCCTAAAAAGTTTTTTGGTGCAGCAAGAAATATGCGAGAGGGTGGTAGCCTTACAATCCTTGCAACTGCACTGGTAGAGACTGGAAGTCGTATGGATGATGTAGTATTTGAGGAGTTTAAGGGAACAGGAAATATGGAGCTTGTACTTGATAGAAAGCTTTCAGAGAAGAGAATATTCCCAGCTATAGATATTTCAAAGTCTGGAACCAGAAGAGACGACCTTCTCTTAGATTTAGATGAGCAGGAGGTTGTTAACGGGTTGCACAAGGCATTTGCAGGTGTTAGAGCAGAGGAAGCTATCGAAGAAGTGCTTAAGCTTTTCGTTAGAACTAAGGACAACAAGGAGTTTGTTAGTACAGCAAAGAAGATGTTTGTAAAAAAGTAGCTGATTTTATAGTATAAAATGTAAAAAAGTACTTGAAATGTTATCCTTGCTATGCTAGAATATCATTTGTTGTGAGTATGAAGAATCAAGGCGTTTGCCTGTTCTCATAGAGTATTTTATTTGTAAAGAGGTGAAAAACATGAGAGAAGGAATCCATCCAGATTATTATCAGGCAAAGGTTGTTTGCAACTGCGGTAACGAGTTCGTAACAGGTTCAACTAAGGAAGATATCCACGTTGAGATTTGTTCAAAGTGCCATTCATTCTACACTGGACAGCAGAAGGCTGCACAGGCTCGTGGTAGAATCGATAAGTTCAACCGTAAGTACGGTGTTCAGGCATAATTTACTGAATAATATGACATATAAGGCTTGTTACGCTTACGTAGCAAGCCTTTTTAAGTAGTTTGGGAAGAGATAGAATATAAGTAAGGCTACATTAGAGTATAAGGAGAATGTGGTTTGGGAAGAGTTAGTATAGGAGGTCAGGCTGTTCTAGAGGGCATAATGATGAAAAATGATGACAAATATGCCATAGCAGTTAGAAAGCCGGATCAGGAAATTGAAATAAAAATAGAAAGCTATACACCTATGTCTAAGAAATGCGCTTTTTTTAGATTGCCAATAGTAAGAGGTGTGTTTAATTTTGTTGAATCTTTGGTTATAGGTATGAAAACTCTTATGTATTCAGCAGATTTTATTGAAGAGGATGAGGAGCCGGAGAAGAAAGGAAAAAAGGCAGATAAACCTAAAGAAAAGACTGAGGAGCAAAAGAAAAAGGAAGATAATCTGTTTTATGTTGGAACAGTAGCCATATCTTTGGTATTTGCCATAGGACTTTTTATGCTTTTGCCGGCATTTCTTGCATCATTATTGGACGGGGTAATTAAGAATCATTTTCTGTTAGGACTTGTAGAAGGTGTTATTAGATTGATAATATTCCTGATATATGTGGTTTTAATTACTATGATGGATGAGATAAAGAGGACATTTATGTATCACGGAGCAGAACATAAATGTATAAACTGTCTTGAGTCAGGAAAAGAGCTTACAGTGGATAATGTAATGTCTTCCACCAGATTTCACAAGAGATGTGGAACCAGCTTTCTTTTTATAGTAATGATTGTCAGCATATTAGTATTTATGTGTATTAGAACTGATAATATATTGCTTAGATTAGGTTATAGATTATTGCTTGTTCCAGTGGTGGCAGGAATATCCTATGAGTTTATTAAATTTGCTGGAAATCATGACAATTGGGTTGCAAACGTATTTAGTAAGCCAGGGTTATGGGTACAGAAGCTCACTACAAAGGAGCCAACACCTGATATGGTTGAGGTTGCCATAAAGGCTGTAGAAGGAGTGCTTGACTGGAGAGAGTACCTTAAGGAGCAGGAGAATTCTTGATGTAATGTTGTAGGTTAATGGAGAACCGATATGCTGTTAAAGGAATTAATAAAATATGGACAGGATACATTAGAGTCTGTAGGTATTCAGGAGGCTGCCAGTGATGCTAGGCTTTTAGCTATGCATGTGCTAGGATTTACTTATACCGATATATTTATGAAGGCTAATGATGTGGTTGGCTTAGAGGATGAAAATGGTTATAGAAATGTGATAAACGTAAGGAGTTCACATTATCCATGTCAATATATTACAGGCAGTCAGGATTTTATGGGATATAGCTTTAGATGTAGTGAAGGGGTATTGATTCCAAGACCGGAGACAGAACTTCTGGTAGAGGAAGCGGTTTTACTTACCCAAGAATATGAACGGATAAAGGCTCTTGATATGTGCTGTGGAACGGGATGTATAGGAATCAGCTATTATTTGAAGCGTGTTGAGTCAGGTCATAACAAAGACATAGTAGTGCTTGGAGATATATCAAAGGATGCTATAGAATTATCTAAAGAAAATATGTTTAATCTTGGCGCCAAATGTGATATAGTAAGGACTGACTTGTTTGAGAATATTGGAGATTCCTTTGATATAATAATGTCCAATCCGCCGTATATTAAAACCTCTGATATAGAGGATATTATGGAGGATGTAAGAGAATATGAACCAAGGCTTGCTTTAGATGGTATGGAGGATGGTTTATATTTTTATAAGGAAATAATTAGTAGAACTGATAAATTCCTGAGAAAAGACGGAATTATAATATTTGAGATAGGATATAATCAGTACCAGGATATAAGACAGCTACTCCTTGATAAGGGTTTTACAGATATTACTGTTAAGAAGGATTATGCCGGATTAGATCGTATTGTTATAGCTAGAAGATAAAGAGTAATTATTAATCTATAGGGAGTATAGATAGGAGGATAATATGTTTGACAGATTAGAGGATTTGGTTGCAAGATTAGATGAGCTTCAGCTTTCACTTAGTGATCCATCTGTTATATCAGATCAGGATAAGTTTAGAAGACTTATGAAGGAGCAGGCTGACCTTTCACCAATAGTTGAAAAGTACTTAGAATATAAGAATGCAAAGCAGACTATAGAGGATAGTCTTATGATGCTTGATGAGGAAAGCGATGAAGAGCTTCGAGAGCTGGCTAAGGAGGAGTTAAATGAGGCAAAGGCTGCAGTAGAGACCTGCGAGCAACAGCTTAAGATATTACTTCTTCCTAAGGATCCTAATGATGACAAGAACGTTATCGTGGAAATTAGAGCAGGTGCAGGTGGAGATGAGTCAGCACTTTTCGCTGCTGAGATTTATCGTATGTATGTACATTACTGCGAGGGCAGACGTTGGAAGATAGAGACCATGGAAGTGGAGGAAATCGGTATCGGCGGTATGAAGTCAGTATCATTTATGGTTACTGGTAACGGTGCATACTCAGTGCTTAAGTACGAGAGTGGTGTACACCGTGTACAGAGAGTTCCTGAGACAGAGTCAGGTGGACGTATCCACACATCAACCATAAGTGTTGCAGTACTTCCAGAGGCAGAAGAGGTTGATGTTCAGATTGATGAGAAGGATATCCGTATCGATGTAATGCGTGCATCAGGAAATGGTGGTCAGTGTGTCAATACAACTGACTCAGCTGTACGTCTTACTCACTATCCATCAGGAATCGTAGTTTATAGCCAGACCGAGAAGTCACAGCTGCAGAATAAGGCAAAGGCATTTGCACTTCTTCGCGCAAAGCTTTATGATATCGAGCAGCAGAAGGCTCACGACGCAGAGGCTGAGCTTCGTAAGAGTCAGGTCGGAACAGGTGACAGATCTGAGAAGATTAGAACCTACAACTTCCCACAGGGCCGTGTAACCGACCACAGAATTGGTCTTACACTTTATAAGCTTGATAAAATAATGGATGGAGACATCCAGGAAATAATAGATGCTTGTATCGCAGCAGACCAGGCTGCGAAGCTGGCAAAGATGAATGAGGAAAACTAATAATTATAGGCGAATGCATGGAAATGTGTTCGCCTATTAGTATAATGTTTTATGATAAAATAAAGGAGAAAGCATGAAAACAGTAACAATATGCGGCAGTATGAGATTTGCTGAAGAAATGAAAGACATAGCATTACAGCTAGAAATAAGTCATGATATGAATGTAATTCAATGCATATATAATTCACATGGAGTACATTTATCTGATGATGATATGAAGCAAATTGTAGAGACGCATTATAAGAAAATAGAATTATCTGATGCTATTTATGTTGTAAATATTGATGGATATATTGGAGAGTCCGTAAGAAAAGAAATTGAGTATGCAGAGCGGAATGGTATTGAAGTGATTTATCATACTGAGTTTTCTAAATGTATGTAATGGGAGGTTTATTATGATAGCGTTAATAGTAGCATATGCAAATAATAATGTAATAGGGAACAAAGGCTGTATTCCTTGGAAAATCAAAGGTGAACAGAAAAGATTTAGAGAACTTACAACAGGAAATGTTGTTATTATGGGTAGACGTTCTTATGAAGAGATTGGAAGACCACTTCCTAATAGAACAACTATAGTTGTATCGAATACTAAGAATTATAATGGCGAGAATTGCTTTACTGCAAAATCTTTAGACGAGGCTATCAAGATGGCTGGAGATAGGGATATATTTATTTCAGGTGGGGCAAGACTTTATGAAGAGGCATTACCATTAGTGGAGAAAATGTATATAACAGAAATTGACTGTGATGTAGAGGGGGATACACTTTTTCCGGAATTTAATAAGGAGCAGTTTGAGAGGGAAGTTAATGAGATAGTTGATGGAGAGTTACCATATACATATGTGACATATATAAGAAAATAATATTGAAATATCAGTTAGTATAATGTAAAATTGATTGTATCGAAATGTTATCTACTTGGTCTTGGCGTTCGCCAATTATTCCGGGTAATTAAAAATTAATAAAGAGGTACAATATGATAGACATTATTACAGAAAAAGAGTTAGCTGTATATGATCTTGAAGGTAAATGGAATGATTATATTGGCGTGCAGAAGGAAGTACTTAGGGTTTTAAGAGATGATAGGTATTTTGAAGAAAATGAAATAGTAAATTATGATTCAGGGATGTTGGTTAAAATAACCCCCAAAGGTGTAAGGGAGACTTTAGGTAGTGGTAATCGTTTTAAAATTTTACCTAAAGTATTTAAAACTTATAAGGTTGCAACATTAAAATATTTACCTGAATTAATAAGAACAGGAAATGTAATAGAAGAAGATGTTGTAAATTCACATGATGAAAATGGATATCATTATGCATACATAGGGAATATGATAATTATTGATGGTGTGAAGTATGGTGTTCGTATTGCTATAAGGAAAAAAGTATCCACAAATCATTTTTGGATTCATAACATTGATGAAATAAAAAAACTTTGAGTTACTCAGTCCATCCTAAAGGACGTTCTTAAAAGAGGCTCAAAGTTTCTATACACAAATGCTAACATACAACAACTAGTTTGTCAATTTGAATTAAATACTACCAGAGGTATATGGTTTACATAACTATTATACCTCTGGTTTATTGTTTTTTTATAAATATTAAACTACAATAATGATATGAAGGGAGGGATTTGTATGAGTACATATGTAATGGCTGATATTCATGGATGTTATACAGATTTTATGAATATGCTTAAGAAAATAGACTTTAAGGAAGATGATAAGCTAATTATAGCTGGTGATATATTAGACAGAGGTCCGGAGAATTATGAGATGCTTAAGTGGCTGGAGAATAAACCGGATAACATAGAGATAATAATGGGAAACCATGATGAGATGTTTATTGAGGATGTGTGTTCTCTTAAGGCGCAGGCTCAAAGAGAGTGTGATTTAAAGGCAAATTACAAATATATCAGTAGGTATGATCATAGCTTTGACAAATACAAAACTGTTTATGGTCTTATATATGACCAGAATGTAACCTTAGGAGAGCTTAAGAAATGGGCAATTATCATGGCTGATTTTGAGCTAATAAAGGAGCTTAACATAGGAGGCAGGGATTATATTATAGTCCATGCAGGATATATAGATGAGGACTGTCTTCGCAGAAGGGGCATAGATAGGAAGAACGGAGAGGATAAGCTTCAGTATATGCTAACTGCCAAAGAGCAATTCTATGTGTGGGCTAGAGAAGAGGCGCTGATAGCAGGTGGCAAAAAGGATACCACAATTATAGCCGGTCATACACCAACTATTTCAAATAGTGCATTTTATACAGGGGGAACAGTATTTAAATATGTAAATGAAGACATCAACAGTGTTATATATGATATAGACTGCGGGTGTGTTTTTCGAAAGAAATACAAGGAAGGTAATCTGGCTTGTATAAGGCTGGAGGACGAGAAGATATTTTATTTGGAGGATTAGAATATGAGACATTATGGATTTTCGGAGGAGAAGAATAAGAGAGCGCAGGTCTTTCAGGATACACAATGCTTGTATACAAAGAATAGACAGCTTGCTATGGCGGTTTTAAACTCTAAAACTAAGCAGCGTTTTATAGGAGAGAAGGATCAGGTTGCTACTTGTGAGGCTAAGCCTTATCAGGATAAGGCTAAGATTGTTGTTTCAAAGAAGCGAAGCTTTGAGGCTGCATCAGCTTATACAGATAAGAAGGTGTGTGTTCATAATTTTGCATCTGCCAGTAATCCCGGTGGCGGAGTTGTAAATGGTGCCAGTGCTCAGGAGGAGTGCCTTTGCAGATGCAGTACATTGTATCCTTGTCTTGCAACAGATGAGATGGATAAGAAGTTTTATGGAGCCCATAAAAGAGGCTTTAGAGAAGGTACATTAAATGCTTTGTATAATGATGATTGCATATACACTCCTGATGTGGTTGTTTTCAAGACTGATGAGGCTATACCGGAGCTTATGGATACAAATGATTGGTATAAGGTTGATATATTAACCTGTGCAGCACCTAATCTAAGAAATGTGCCAAGTAATGCCATGAATCCTAATGCTGGAAGAAAGCCTGTAACTATATCTGATGAGGATTTAAAAAAGCTACATATTAAGCGAGCTAAGAGAATTCTTGATATTGCAAAGTCTAATGGTGCTCAGGTGGTTATATTGGGAGCATTTGGTTGCGGAGCTTTTCAGAATCCGCCCAAGGTTGTTGCTGAAGCCATGAGAGAGGCAATTTCGGAGTATCTCTATGATTTTCATGTTATAGAGTTTGCGGTATATTGCTCTCCTAGAGACACAGCAAACTATGATGCTTTTGAGAGCATTATAAGATTTTAGGAATATAAGTGCTATACGGATCCATAAGGGTCCGTTTTTTTATGAAGAAAAATCTAAAAAATGTAAAAAAATTTGAAAAAGTAGGATATTTTAAAAATCCCATTCGTGTACATAGTGAAGGAGGAAAAACAAGTTACATATAGCTATAACTCTTAAAGTGATTTGAATTTGGCCAATAAAGTGATACAATAGCCTAGGTAGTGGGGAAATAAGCTATTGTTTTACAAAAATAAAACCAAGGAGGGAAAGAAATGGACCTGCAGGGGATTTTCGACAGACAGCACAAAAGAGTATACCGAATAGCCATGATGATGCTGAAAAATGAAGCTGACGCAGAGGATGCTGTTCAGAATATTTTTATCAAATGCTATGAAAAGGGCATGGAATTTCGTGATGGGGATCACGAAAGTGCCTGGTTTATAACAGTAACTAAGAATTACTGTACAGACCAGCTTAGAAGCTACTGGAACAAACAGGTAGACATTGGGGAAATACCTGAAACACCGGTTGAGGATGGTAACCAGGAGGATGAAGGTGAGCTTATAGAGCATATTATGAAGCTGCCGGACAAGTATAAAGAGGTAATTTATTTGTATTATTATGAGGATTATTCGGTAAAGGAAATGTCTAAGCTGTTGGATAGGAAAGAAAGTACTATACAGACTCAGTTATCTGTAGCGAGAGAGAAACTGAAGAAAATATTAATGAAGGAGGTTGGCTAGTATGGATAAAGAAAAAAATGAAATTAAGAATTCAATAGATAAGCTTAATCCAACTGGGGAACAGTCAGCCAGAATGTGGGAGCGTTTATCTAAGACAGTAAGTGAGATGGAAGATAGTGAAACATTAGACCATAACACTTCGACTCAGTCAGATAATATTGTATCTTTTGAAGATAAAAAGGCAAGTAGGAAGACCTTAAAAAGACCTATAGTTAAAGTTCTTAGCAAAATTGCAGCGGTTATACTTACCATAGCTATTGCATTTGGAATAGACCATGCCACCGGTGGTCACGTATATGCTAAGATTATGGATTTATTAAATATAGACCAAGGAAGACAAGATGTTGTTGGTAATATTGATGATGATATAGATGAGCACTACAACATCTATGCACCAAATATCTATCATATAGACGGTGAAATGATAGTTTTTGGAGGTATTAGAGGCTTAATTATTTATGACCTTAATGGTGATGTGGTAATGGGTACCATAGATACTCAGAAAATAGGCTGTGTATATTTTGACAGTGATACCAAGGAGACACACATAGTTAAGGATGATAATAAACTTGTTGTATTTAATTCTGAGAATGATAAGCCTTATGGTGATTATTACATTTATAGTTTTGATAATCTTAATGGTGGTGAATTAGAGCCTGTAGAAATCGGAAATGATACAGAGCTTCTTAAGAATTATTATTCTAAATGGATGACTGTATATGAAACTTACGTTTATACATTTGATATGGCAGAAGGTAATCAGCAGTTAAGTGATGTTGTCTATTCTGATTCCACATATGGTGAATTAAGTTTTTCATGGGTGAGTTCCTCTGGTGATAATTGTAATTCATTCCTTGTTGAAGGTGATAAGGTGTATGTATTATACACTTATAATAATGGGGATGGTTCTGTAATTACACAGGACATAGATTTATCAAATATTATGACTGAAGCTACAACTGAAGCTACTACAAATAGTGGAAATGTAGTATTAACAGAGTTTGTATACACAGGGAACAATAAGGCGGTTGAAGCAATCTATAATTATATGAGACCTGAATATATGAAGATGTTTGGAGATGAATCTCAGATTTATATTCCGGCATATATCATTTATCAAGAGGTAGATGCAGGGGATGAATATCTTGTATTTGGTAATTTCTATATACATGGATATAAATTAACTGGAAATATACTTGAGTCTGAAAGTGGTGCAGCTATGCCGGGATGTGCCCACCTTAAGCGAAATGGGGATGGCTTTGAGGTGATTAATATAGAATTTGCCGGCGATGGTGAATATTACGATTTAGACATCAAGGAGTTTACAAAGGATTATCCTGAGGTCTATGATATGTATTTCGATTATCAGCCAGAACGAGATGAAGAAATTAGAGAAGATTATATCAGAATGTATGTTACAGATAATAATCTTAGCGTTGAGTATTATAAGGATTATGGCTGGGATCCAGTAAAATTATTTGATTAAAAGGATTTGATGTATGTGAGAGCTGTGAGTAATTCACAGCTCTTTTCTTAGTATTCTTGCCAAGACAGTATAAAAATTATATAATTAAAATAGTAGTATATTTTGGAGTTTAAATGATTATAGGAGTGGAAATATGGAATCAAGAGTTGAAAAAACTATAGAATTACATAATAAAGGATATAACTGTGCTCAGTCAGTGGCTTGTGCATATTGTGACTTGGTGGGTGTAGATGAGGTTACTATGTTTAAAATGACTGAAGGACTGGGGCTTGGCATGGGAGGAATGGAAGGTACCTGTGGAGCTCTTACAGGAGCCTGCGTGTTGGCAGGAATGAAGAACAGCTCAGGAAACATAGATGCTCCAAATAGTAAGGTAAGTACATACAAGCTTTCTCGAGAGATATTGGAAAGCTTTAGAATAAAGAATGGAAGCTCTGCTTGTAAAAGACTAAAGGGTATAGAGTCAGGACAGATGCTTCGTTCCTGTCCTGGATGCATTATGGATGCAGCAGAGCTGGTAGAAAAAGTATTATTTTCAGAAGACAATTAAGAGGAATAAATTATGGCAGAGAAGAGAAAAAGGGATTCTGGTATAGAAGTGCTGAGAATATTGGCAATTATGATGGTTATAGGATTGCATGTCTTTAAATACGGCAATTATTATGAACAGGCAGAGCTTGTAGGTGGATTCGTTCGTATTATTTCTATTGGCATTAGGGTTTTATTTATACCAGCGGTAGATATATTTGTATTGATATCAGGTTATTTTATG
This sequence comes from Lachnospiraceae bacterium, assembly GCA_017463225.1. Lineage (GTDB taxonomy): Bacteria > Bacillota > Clostridia > Lachnospirales > Lachnospiraceae > Coprococcus_C. Next base: position 65,602 of record JAFTPO010000016.1, read on the forward strand.
GTTAAGATGAGATTCAATATAAAAAAGGCCTACAAAAGAGTATTTAAAATATATGCAGTTATCCTTTTTTATTCGGTTGTGTTAAGTTTATTATCATTATTGCTTGGCCCAGAGTTTCATTCTATTAATGGTAATAAGGATTCGTTAGCTATTATTATAGCTAGGATGGTATTACCAATAACCTCTCAAACCTGGTATTTTTTATCGCATTATATTGTAATGTGCTTATTAGCACCTTTTGTAAATATAATTCTACAAAATATCAAAAAGAATGATTATCATGTATTATTGGTAGTTACTACATTTTTGATGAGCATATGGTTTATGATGGCACACATGAGATTTTTGGATAAGGTAGTTACTATTTCTTTCTTTTCAGATATTAAGAAAGGTATGAGCGTTTTTTCCTTTTTATATTTATATATAATTGGAGGATATATTTGGTTACATACCGAAAAAAATGATAAACCTAATATAAAATATATACTATTTGCCTTAGGTTGCTTAATTACGAATGGATTGCTGTTTACGGTTTTAGAAAAGACATTAGAGCTTAATGATGTGGTATTATATTATTCAAATCCATTTGTTATACTTATGGCAGTTATGTTGTTAATGTATTTTAAAGATTTACATTTTCATAGCAAAATAATTAATGCCTTAGCTTCAACAACAATAGGAGTATATGCTATACATGAATTTAGATATGTAAGAGAATTATTGTGGAATATGTTTGATTTTAGGAAAGTTGATTGTTCCAATATGTTCCTTAATATGGTTTATATAATTAGTATAATTGTTATGGTATTTGGCGTTTGTGCTATCATTGATTTGTTGAGGCAAAAGCTTTTTAGGGTGTTTGAGAAGCAGGAAATAAAGAGTAGTGCAAGTGTTGAAGGTTAAATAGGAGGAGTTGCAAAGCATGGAGACAATATATTACATTGTAAAAAGCATAGATGGAGATTATGCAAATCTAATTAGAGAGGATGCACAGGACCAGGATACAAAGCTTGTGGCTAGAGCGTTGTTACCTGACAATATTAGCGAAGGATGTAGGTTGAAATATGAGTTTTTGCAGTATGAGATATGCTAGTTTAGATACAATATGCAAAAACATATGAATAAATATTAAAATGATGCTTGACAAGACATTATGTAAATGCTATTATACCCTCATAGAAATTCCTATGAGGGAGTAGCAGACGTCTTTGACGTGATAAGTCAACATCCTGGCCGAAAGGTCTGGCTTATATTAAATTGCGAGACTCATGTATTGCTAATTAAGCTATACGTGTGTCTTATTTTTTATGATTTTAACCGGGTATAGCAATTAGCGTACCCGGTCTTTTTGCGCGTTGCAATGAGCCGTGCACAGATGAGCTGAATTGTTTGCTGGGAGCTTGCTCATAAGCAAACATATTCAAGCGAAGATGTATGCGGCGAATGCCGCGACACTGAGCGACACGAAGTGTTGCGATGTGTCAGGTGCGTTGGGGAGTGAATTTTATACACATAAGAAAGGATGGTAAAAATTATGTTTCTTGAAATCAGCGGAATTAAAAAGCACTTTGGAGAGGGTGATAGCAGAGTAGACGTACTTAAGGGTATCGACCTTCAAATCGAAAAGGGAGAGATTTGTGTTCTTCTTGGACCATCAGGCTCAGGAAAGTCTACACTTCTTAACATTATAGGAGGAATTGATGATGCAGATAGTGGCTACATATCAATAAATGGCGAGAAGACTGCAGACATGAATGAAAAATCTCTAACAAAGTATAGAAGAAAGCATCTTGGATACATTTTTCAGATGTATAATCTTATTCCTAATCTAAACATCAAAGAAAACATCGAGGTTGGCGCGTATCTTAGTGACAATCCTTTAGATGTAGACGAAATTCTTAAAACTCTTGGCTTGTATGAGCATAGACACAAGCTTCCAAATCAATTATCAGGTGGCCAGCAACAGAGATGCGCTATCGGACGAGCTATAGTTAAAAACCCGGATATATTACTTTGTGATGAGCCTACAGGTGCTCTTGATTACAACACTTCAAAGGATATTCTTAAACTTATTGAAGATGTTAATAAAAAGTATGGAAATACAGTTATAATGGTAACCCACAATGATGCTATAAAAAATATGGCCGATCGAGTGGTAAAGCTTAGAGATGGTGTTATTCGTAAGAATTACCTTAACGATGAAAAGATTGCTGCTATGGATCTTGATTGGTAGGAGGTGTAGACTATGAAGAATCCGCTTAATAAACGATTTGTTAGAGAGCTTAAAAGTGATTTAGGAAGATACATGGTTCTGTTTGTATTTATAGTAGCTATGATAGCTATAGTTTCTGGCTTTCAGGTTGCGGGAAATAGTATGATTAAGGCTTATGATGAAAGCTTTGAAAAGTATAACATAGAGGACGGTAATTTTGAACTTACAGCTAAGGCAGATAAAGCACTTATAGATAAGATTGAAGAAAATGATGTGACTATCTATGAGAACTTTTACTTAGAAGAGGAAACTGCATTAGGCACAACAATTAGAATCTTTAAGAATCGCGAAGAGGTAAATAGAGCCTGCCTTATGTCAGGAGAGTTTCCGGTAGCAGATGATGATATTGCTATAGATAGAATCCATGCTAATAAGAATGAGCTTGAGATAGGGGATACTATTATTGTGTCAGGTAAAGAGCTTAAGATATCAGGACTAGTTGCTCTTACAGATTATAGCGCACTATATCAAAGTCCAACAGATACTATGTTTGATACTAAGATGTTTGGTGTTGGTGTAATGACTAAAGAAGGCTTTGAGAGCATAGGCGATGACAGACTTCACTTCAGTTACTCTTGGAGATATGACGAAAGACCTGTTGATGATATAGAGGCTAAAGTAATGTCTGATGAGTTAATGGGAGAGCTGCTTCAGCTTACTACGCTTAGTGCATATATCCCGGCCTACAGTAATCAGGCAATTCAGTTTACAGGAACTGATATGGGAAGAGACGGCGCTATGTTTGTCGTGTTTTTATATCTTATAGTTGCTATTCTTGCCTTTATATTTGCTATTACAACTAGTAATACTATAGCTAAGGAGTCAACTGTTATAGGAACACTTAGAGCATCAGGTTATTCTAAGGGAGAGCTTATAAGACATTATCTTGCCATGCCGATGTTAGTTACCTTTGTGGCAGCAGTCATAGGTAATATATTAGGATATACTGTAATGGAGGATTTTGCTGCTGATTTATATTATAACAGTTATTGCCTTACTACCTATGAGATAATCTGGAATGCAAAGGCGTTTGTTAATACCACAGTTATTCCACTTATTATAATGTTTTTGATTAATTACCTGATACTTGTGAATAAGTTCAAGCTTTCACCACTTAAGTTTATCCGTAGAGATCTTAAGAAGAGTAAGAAAAAGAAAGCATTAAGACTTAATTCAAAAATTGGTATTATGAAGAGATTCAGACTTAGAATAATTCTTCAGAATATGCCGAATTACATAACTATAATAATAGGAGTGTTTTTAGCAAATGTTATAATGGTGTTTGGAGTATCATTCCCAGCATTGCTCAATAATCATAGTGAAAAATTAGCAGACAACATGATTAGTAAATATCAGTATGTGTTAAAGGCTCCTATAGATACGGAAACCGTCGGTGCAGAGCCATATACTGCTTATTCTCTTAATACCATAGAGACCAAGGGCTTCTCTGAGCAGGTAAGTCTCTATGGTATTGAGAAGGATAGTCAGTATGTAGATGTGGATTTTGATACAAATGGTGTGTACATATCCAGTGGTTATTCGGATAAGTATGATGTAAATGTAGGAGACACCATAACCTTAAGGGAGGAATTTGAGGACAAGGAATATACATTTAAGGTTGATGGAGTTTATGATTATTCTATAGGAATAGCAGTGTTTATGGATAGAGAAGCGCTTAATAGCAGTTTTGATTTGGAGAAAGACTATTATAATTGTTATTTTTCTAATGAGGAAATAACTGATATAGATGAAAGACTTATAGCTACTGTTATTAGTGAGGATGATATGAACAAGGTATCCAGACAGCTTATGGATTCCATGGGAGGTATGATGGACATATTCTTTGGCATGGGTGTTGTAATCTTTATGTTGGTTATATATCTTTTATCTAAAATTATTGTTGAAAAGAATGCACAGAGTATATCTATGATTAAGATTCTTGGCTACTCTCACAGTGAGATAAACGGACTATATGTAATAACAACTGCCATAGTGGTTATTGCATCTCTTATTCTTACTATGCCGGTTGTAGATATATTGATGAAGGTGATTGTAGAGTATATGTTCTTTATGTATTCGGGCTGGATGATATACTATGTACCATTCAGTAGCTTTGCATATATTGCAGTGGCTGGAATAATTGCATATGCTGTTATTGCATTTCTTCAGATGCAGAAGGTCAAGAAGATTCCTATGGAGGATGCTCTTAAAAACGTTGAATAATATCATGCAAATTATACCTATAGTTTAATTGAATATTGCAAGGAAAAGTGTTATAGTTTATTGACATTAGGTCAGACTATAACACTTTTCGTTTTTTATGAATATGTGTTAGATGATAATTTATACTGGGAGATGATATTATGTGGCGTGAATTTAAAAGAAAATACATAGGAGATAGGGCATTCTATAGATACATAGTATTTCTGGCATTGCCTATGATTGCTCAGAATGCTATTACTAGCTTTGTAAGCTTTTTGGACAATATAATGGTTGGTAGAATTGGTACTGAGCAGATGTCCGGAGTTGCAATAGTTAACCAGCTTATATTTGTATTCAATATATGTATATTTGGTGCAGTAAGTGGTGCCGGAATATTTGGAACACAGTTTTACGGCAAGGGTGACTTTGAGGGTCAAAAGTATGCATTTCGTTTTAAGCTATATGCAGGACTTTTTGTGTCTACAGTAACTATATTACTGTTTGCATTCCTTGGACCTGAGCTGATATCACTATATTTAAGTGACAGTGGTGAGGTGGGAGATATTGGACTTGCCCTTGAATTTGGACTGGATTATATGAAAGTTATGGCATTTGGGCTTATTCCCTTCGCCATAACTCAGGTATACACTAATACCATAAAGGAGACCGGACATACTCTTATACCTATGATATCGGGTATTGTAGCTATGGTTACAAATTTAATACTTGATATTATATTAATATTTGGTGTGGAATCCGTTCCTGTTATTGGCGCTATCCCGGCATTAGGAGTAAAAGGTGCTGCCATGGCTACAGTTATAGCTAGATTTGCAGAATGTTTAATAGCTGTGATTTGGACTCATACACATAAGGAAAAGAATCCGTATATTGTTGGAGCTTACAGTGGCTTTAAAATCCCATGGCACATACTTAAGAAAATATTTGTTACAGGAACACCTCTGATGATTAATGAGATGCTGTGGTCGTTGGGAATAGCCACAATAGCTCAATGTTATGCGGTAAGAGGATTGGAGGTTGTTGCAGCTAACAATATAGCCTCAACCATAACAAATCTTTTTAACGTAGTTTATATTCAGTTAGGCTCATGTATTGCTATAGTTGTGGGACAGAGATTAGGAGCCGGAGAGTTAGATGAAGCAAGGGATGTAAGCAGAAAGATGATACTATTTTCTGTATTTTGCTGTAGTATAATGGCGTTTATAATGATGGCTGTGGGAAGATTCTTTCCGGAAATATATGATACAGAAGAGAGTATTAAGGCTTTAGCCAGAACATTTATATTTATATCAGCGGCAATAATGCCTGTTTGTTCGTTTTGCCACTGTTGTTATTTCACCTTAAGATCAGGAGGAAAGACACTTATTACATTTGTATTTGACAGTGGTTTTATGTGGTGTTTAGTGATACCGGTGGCAACTATATTATCTAAATATACTACTTTAGCCATAGGTTTGGTATTTGCCCTGGTTCAGTCCATAGAGATAATTAAATCAATAGTAGGTTTCTTTATGGTTAAGAGTGGAATATGGGCTAGAAACATAGTTGAAGAAAAGCTGTAGTGATACAGAAATAAGAATCTAATTATATTGAATCATTGACACACAATGTGATATTATACACTATAGTGGCTAAGTGTTTGATATAGAATATATAAGCGAGGAAATAAAGTGATAGACGTGACATCGATGGAGAAGCAGCTTAAGGGAAGATATAAGGATGTCTTTCAGAGAGTATGTTTATATGGAAAAACTAAAAAGGTAGAAGAGGGCTTCTATAAGGACAGAGTTAATAATATATTTAATAAGCTTGTAATGGCTCAGAACACACTGAAGCCAGTGGAAGAGGTTGTGGGTCGTAATCTGGAAGGATTTTGTCGTGATTTTTATAAGAACAAGAGCATTGGGACAATCTTACAGGACTTGTTAAGATTAATAAATGTTATATCAATTACTATGTTTGTCCTTATATTAACTAATTATATGACTGCAAAGAATCCCCTTCCTATGGGAGAGGCGAAGATAAGTATGCTGGTTATTGTCAGTGTAATTATTATATGCTGTTTGATTGCAGTTACAAGCAGATTAGTCAATGGTAAGTTTAAACTGGGTGGAAAAAGCTTGGTAGTGTTGGGATTATTTGTAATCCTACTGGTATTTGCAATGGACATACTCATTGGCTTTATTACTATGCTTGCGGAATCCAATTCATTTTTGCCGGTGCTACCTGTACTAATATTCACCGGAGTTTATATTTTGATATATAATACGGTGAACAGTGTGATTAGATATAAGCTATATGGAACAATTAATAATCCATATAAGCTTAGTATAAAGGATGCTACAGCAAATTCTAATGTACCTAAGAAAGAGGATATCATAGAAGCTTCTAAGGATCTTCAGGAGAGATATAAAGGGTTTAAGGAAAAGAATCCTTCAGAGGATTTAGCCACTCAAAAGGAAAACTTCTGCAAGAAGATTGATGGTGAGTTAGGTAAGGAGAAGCTTATAAAAACTATAATTGTGGTAGTATGCATAGTTTGCGTAGTAATATTTTCATTTATGACCTACAATTCCTATGGTATAACAGCTGCAGGCGTAGTATTTACTATTTTGGTGTTTTTGGAGTTATTTGGAGCGAAGGCAATATTTAAAATGCTTAGAGAGGGAAATAGTGCTGCTAAGCTTGTTATAGATACTTGGAGAGAAAGTAACTTAAGTCTTGAAGAGTGTGCCAAGGATTTAACAACTATTAAGAAGAATATATCGGATAAAAAGCCTTGTAAATAGCTAATGTTAACTTGCGTTGCTTGTGGCAACGGGGATTTTGGGCATATGATTTGCTTACCAAAACATTTAGGAGGTAAAGGATATGTTTAATGAAAATTTGAGAGAGCTTAGAAAGAGCAAGGGATTTACACAGGAGGAATTAGCTACTAAGATAAATGTAGTTCGTCAAACAGTGTCCAAGTGGGAAAAGGGACTTTCAGTTCCTGATGCAGACTCACTTCAAAAAATCGCAGATGTTTTAGATGTGGAAGTAAGCCAACTGCTTGGAGCTAATATTGAAACTGAAGAGAATAAAAACGAAATCGCAGAGCAGCTATCTAGAATTAACGAACAGCTTGTGATTAAGAATAGAAGGACTAAGAAGATAGTAACTGCTATATGTGTTATATTACTATTGCCACTGATTATCTTTATAATTATGATTATTTTAAGTAATTTCTTTTATGCTAATGTAAAAGAAACTGGTTCATATGAAATTGATGATACAGTTATAGAATATTATGATGAGGAATATGAAGATACAATAGAAGAGTAATGTATATAAGCCTGCACAATGTGCGGGCTTTTTTGTGTGAAATCTTTCTGGCAAAATAATAATGACATTGTCACCTTTCTAGTATTATAATCGTTTTATCTATGAAGGGGTAATACATGTAGAACACTTTATAGTAAGCGAAGGAGAGAAAAATGAGTAACAAAGCAACTAATGCAGATTTGGAAAACACAATACTTAAATACAGTGATTTGCTGTACAGGATATGTTTTCTTATATTGAAGAATGAACAGGATGTAGGAGATGTAATCCAGGAGACATTTATTCTATATATGAAGAAGCATCCGGATTTTGAATCCGAGGAGAAGAAAAAAGCCTGGCTGATTAAGGTTTCCCAGAACAAATGTAAGGATTTTCTTAGATTTCATAAGAGACACAGCTATGTACCATTAGATGAGGTGGAAGATATTCTGATGGGTACATCAGATGTGGAACCATCATATAAGGTTCAGCTAGAAGAGATATGGGAGCTTGATTATAAGCTAAAAAGTGTTGTGATTTTGTACTACATAGAAGGCTATTCCATTAAGGAGACTGCCCAGATGCTAGCCATATCTGAATCAGCCTGTAAGAAACGCCTAGAGCGAGCCAGAAACAAGCTGAAGGAAATGCTTTAGAAAGGGGAACATAATATGAACGGTGATAATAGAATTAATAATCCAATCATTTCTAACCTGACTATGTCAGAGGAAATGAAGCAAAACATATTAGATAATTGCAAAAAGGGGAAGAGAACCACTGATAAGCTATTTAGATATTCAAAGCTTATAGTTTTATTTATAGCATTTAGCTGTGTATGCTTAGGTGGTTTGGGTACCCACGCTGCCATTTCAGCAGTGCAAAATCGCATGGAGAATATGTCTGATGAAGAAAAGGATGCTTATCTGGAGATAAATGTGATAGGTGCTGATGCGGAGCATTATACCAGAGCATTTACGGATACTGAGGTAGAGCGACTTTTGGTGCTGCAGGATGAGTATAAGAATGGTAGATTCCCTGAAGAAACCATCCTTATAGTGGATAAAATATCTGATATAAATGATGAGCAGTTAGCATTTGTTAAGGAGGATGGAAGAATTCATCTGCCTAAGGGTGAGATGACAGACGAAGAGCTTTTGCAGTTAATTGACCATGACGAGAAGAATAAATACACCATGGAGACAAGCATTGATGAACCTAATCCTTATGCAACAGGTGTGCTTGATGAAGAAATTATGCTAGAAGAATCAGATATCTCCCAGCCAACTACTGTAGAAGCTACTACAGAGGAAAATATGGTGGAAGAAGCTGATGAGGAAGAAAAGCTAGAAATTGATGATGTCTATGACTACTCAAAGGAAATGGTACTGAAATACTTTGGAGTAGAGCTGGATGATAGCTGGGAATACTCTGTTTATCAGTATGATCGTGAAGGTGATGAAATTGATATAGAAATAATGGATTCACATTATCCTAATTTTGAGGTGGTTTACGAGGCTGATTTCTTTAAAGATGGAATTATAAATGAAGGCTACGGGATTGAAATATGTGGCGATAACGGAAGAATATTATATGTTAATCATTATGGTAATCATACTGCAGCGGGATATACTCCTAGTATGGAGGAGGCCACAGAAAAAATTCCTATAGGTAAGGAAATAGCAATTGCCTATGCAGAGGATGTTCTTGGTCTTGATATGGACAGTGTAAAGCTATACGGTGGATTTAACTACAATGTGATGTTTACTGGAGAGGCGTATACAGATTGGTACTATTATTTGTTCCTAGATGCTAATGGAGATGCTTACAGAATAACATGGGATATTGCAACTGAAGAAATAAATATGCTACTTTTTAATTTGGATTTCACTGAGGATGATTTAAATAGCGGAAGTATAAAATACACATTGATGGAAAAGTAGATAACAGGAAAGGGTGAACCTATAGTAATATATGGGTTCATCCTTTTTGTTGTAATGAGGTGGTAAAGAATGGTATAATTGTTCTGTTGAAAGTACTTGTAATCAGTAAGAAGATAATGTAGGAGGGCCTATGGAAGAAAAGAAAGAGAAACAGAAGAAAAAACATCCTTTGTGGTTAGTAATAATAGTACGAGCTTTAGAGATTCTCTTTGGTCTACTTATAATGGCCGTTTTAATAGTGTTTATAGCTGTAGGTGCTTTTTCGTATAATATGAAAGGGAGTATAAGAGTTTCCGTAAATGGAGAGATAGTAAAACCGCAAAATATTGTGTGTTACAGAGGTTTGCATGATCGGGAAAGCCAGAAAACGAAATTGCATTGGAAGGAAGAGTATTATTTCATTAAGGTAAAAGCAGATCCCTATGATGGATATAATTTTGAATTTGATGTTGATACGGATGATGGTATTAAACATTTTCATTTTCAAGTAATTAAAACTCATAATGGCAGTCCAACGGTAAACTTTGATTATGAATTAAAGCTTTGTATGGAGGATGGTGAGTGGGTTGACTATGTATCTTTAGGGGATGAGTATGGAACAAAACCTGAACGTATTTTGCTTAAGGATGATCCTGAAGCTTTTATCTCAATAGGACCATAGCAAAGATTAGCATTAAGGAGATTGCATATGATAACAGAAGAGTATGTAGAAA
>JAFTPO010000017.1 GCA_017463225.1 Lachnospiraceae bacterium
TCTAATTCCATAAAATATGAGGAGAATATGAATAGCTATATTTTAAAGCTTGATGACATAGATGATAGATATAAGGCTATGGTTTCTAACGCACCTTTGGATACTATTTTAGTTGCAGACAGATTTCCTTTTAGATATCTGACAAGTGAGTATGGCATAAACTATTATGCCGCTTTTGTGGGATGTTCTTCGGAGACTGAGGCAAGCTTTGAGACAGTTACGTTCCTGTCTAAGAAAGTAGATGAATTGGGCTTAAATTATATTGTTGTAGTTGATGGTTCCACTCAGGATGTTGCGAGAACTGTTTTAGAAAGTACAAAGGCAAAAAACCAAAATATAATAGTTCTTGATTCTATGCAGGCTGTAGGTATGAATAGAATAAATAATGGGGAGACTTATCTTACAATTATGGAGAATAATCTTACAGTGTTAGAAGAGGCGCTTAACAATTAAATCAGTTCACACTATTTTTACAATTTAAACAATTTTTAATCATAGTTTGTTTTTATGATGATAACATACTAATTAAAACTTTACGAAGGGAAGATGTTAGATGAATCATTTTGATAATTGTGATAATAAGAATATAGATACGAATCAGTCTAATATGGGTGAAACCGGTGATGGTAATACTGATGAGCTTAAGTTCAGTAATATGTCCACCAAAGAGTATCTAAATATGATGGCCCAGGGAGCATATGGACAGTCTAACGATGCCGGCACAGGATATACTGATTATCAATCCTACGGAGGATATGACTCCTATGGATATAATACAAACTCTCAATATAATGGTACTCAATATAACGAACAGTATATTGAGTATGTTGAGGATGAAGTAAAAACTAAGAAACACAAGTCAAAAAATCACAAAACCGCTAAAGCTAAAGGACAGGCAGGTAAGGTGATAAAAAAATGTGTGCTGTTAGTTGGAAGTGGGTTATTATTTGGCCTGGCTGCAGGTGGAGCATTTCATCTTGTGGAAAAATACTTTGCCGATGATAAGTATGAGATTGAAGAAAACTATGATGATAATATAGCTGAAACAGAGACTTCTCCTGATTATGTAGTTGGTTCTGAGTATGAGATTCCTGGGACAGCTGTTGTTGCTGATGGGGCAACCGACTCTATGAGCCTTGATGTGTCTGATATAGCTGAAAATGTAATGCCATCAGTTGTATCAATCACCATAAAATCTGTAACAGAGTATAATGCAGGTTTCTTTGGTCAGACCTATGAATACGAGTCTGAAGGGTCAGGTTCAGGTATTATTATTGGAGAAAATGACGAGGAATTGCTTATAGTAACAAATAATCACGTTGTAGCAGATGCTGACACCGTATCTGTTGCATTTATAGATGAGCAGGTATATGAGGCTAAGGTAAAGGGAACTGACAGTGAGTCAGATTTGGCTATAATAGTAGTTGATTTGGAAGATTTATCAGATGAAACTATGTCTCAAATTAGAATAGCTACTATAGGTAATTCGGATGACTTGAAGGTTGGAGAACAGGTTGTAGCTATAGGTAATGCACTTGGATATGGTCAGTCAGTGACAACAGGTATTGTTAGCGCTAAGAATAGAAGCAATGATACTAATTCCACACCTTTAATTCAAACTGATGCAGCTATAAATCCAGGAAATAGTGGAGGAGCACTGCTTAATATGAAGGGGGAGGTTGTTGGTATTAACTCCTCTAAAATGGCTTCCTATGACGTAGAAGGAATGGGATATGCAATTCCTATAACCGAGGTAGAAAGTATTATAGATAGTCTTATGAATAGAGAGACCAGAGAAAAAGTGGCAGAAGAAGAAAGAGGTTATCTTGGAATTGGATGTCAGACTATATCACAGGATGCATCTATGATGTATGGACTTCCTGTTGGAGTGCTGGTTACAGAGGTATCAAGTGGAAGTGGTGCCTACAAAGCTGGTATCAAGAGAAATCAAATTATAACTAAGTTTGATGGTCAGACAGTAAGCAGTGCAGAAGGATTAGTTAGTATGCTGGAATACTATAAAGCTGGTGAATCAGTTGAGGTTATTGTAATGTGTCCAAATGACGATGAGTACAAGGAAAAAACTGTTACAGTAACTCTCGGCAAAAGAAGCAATTAATTAGTTCAATTGTCTTTATGATTTTTATAAACCCAAAGTAAGGTCCTTATGGTAAGATAAGGACCTTATTTTTATATAGTAATGTATTGACATTCATTGTCGAATTTGCTAATGTTTCATATACTTGGGTTTTGAATATTATGAAGTTATGGATTTAATTAGATACTTAGATAGGAGAAATTATAAATGACATTAGGACTAGACTTTGTGCTTACTAACATTTTGCTTGGAATAGGACTTGCTATGGATGCTTTTTCCGTGTCTTTGGCTAATGGTTTGCATGAGCCTAAAATGCGAATTAGAAAAGGGATAGGTATTGCAGGAACCTTTGCGTTATTTCAAGCTGTTATGCCTATGATAGGATGGGTTTGTGTTCACACGATTACAAGAGCATTTGAAGAGTTTCAAAAATGTATTCCATGGATAGCACTAATGCTGTTGGTAGTGATAGGAGTTGGCTTGATAAAAGATGGTGTATCAGGGGAGGTAGAAAGTCCTGCGTTAGGAATAAAAGCTCTGATGGTGCAGGGAATAGCAACCTCCATAGATGCTTTATCGGTGGGTTTTACCATAGCAGAATATAAGCTGTTTGAGGCAATACTTGCAGCATTTATAATAGCGATAGTAACATTTATTATATGTGCTGTGGGAGTTGCAATAGGCAAGAAGTTTGGTACAAAGATATCAGGAAAAGCATCCATAGTTGGAGGAGTTATCCTGATTATAATTGGAATTAAGATATTTGCAGATGGTGTAATTTAGTATTTAGTATAAAATAGACAAGGGAATCCAACCACTTTCCTTCCGACCCTGGGCAGGCCGGCCAAGAAAACATATGGATTCCCTTGTCTGTTTTTTTATTGCTTTTCTTCAAGTCTTTTTCTTGCGGTAGCCAGCATAAGCTTAATTCTATTAACCTGGTTAACCTCAGAAGCACCTGGATCATAGTCGATTGCTACGATGTTAGAATCTGGATAAACCTTTCTAAGCTCTTTTATAACACCCTTACCGATAATATGGTTAGGAAGACATGCAAATGGCTGACAACATACAATATTTGGAGCTCCACTCTTAATAAGCTCAACCATCTCACCTGTTAGGAACCAACCTTCACCAGTCTGGTTTCCGATGGAAACGATAGGCTTAGCATACTCTGCGATGTGAGAGATGTGTACAGGTGGTTCGAATCGATTACTCTTCTTAAGAGCATCTACCATTGGCTTTCTAAGCTGCTCTAGGGCCCAGATACCAAGATTTGCATTTCTGGCAGCCTTCTTAGAACGGCCTAAGAATTCATGCTTGTAGTTGTTGTTGTAGAAGCTGTACATGAAGAAATCCAGTAAGTCTGGCATTACAGCCTCAGCACCCTCTGATTCTAGTAAGTCAACCAAGTGGTTGTTGGCTGATGGAAGGAATTTAACCAAAATCTCTCCAACGATACCAACTCTAGGCTTCCTTACACCCTCTACAAGTGGAAGATTATCGAAATCTCTTACGATACCATTTATTATCTGTTTAAAGTGCTTTCCACCATCAAGCATACTTCTCTTACAACGGTGTTCCCATTTTCTGTGAAGCTTGTTAGCTGAGCCTGGAACAGCCTCGTAAGGTCTGGTTCTATATAATACTCTCATAAACAAATCTCCGTAGATAAGAGCCTGCATAGCGCATTTTATAGTCTTTAAATTCCACTTAAATCCAGAGTTTTTCTCAAATCCCTGAACACTAAGCGCGATAACAGGAATTTGACCATAGCCTGCTTTGGCAAGGGCACGTCTTATAAATCCTACGTAGTTAGTAGCACGACAACCACCACCAGTCTGGGTCATAACACATGCAAGCTTATTAACATCGTACTTTCCTGATGTAATAGCATGCATAATCTGTCCTATAACGATGATAGAAGGGTAGCAGGCATCGTTGTTAACGTATTTGAGACCTGTGTCAACAACCTCCTTGTTAGCATCAGGAAGCATAACTACATTTATTCCCATATGCTTCATAGCTGGTTCAAGGATGTTGAAGTGGATAGGAGACATCTGTGGTACAAGCACAGTGTAGTCCTTCATCATATCCTCTGTAAACTCAACTCTGTTAATAGCACTTGATGCCGGGCAAGGTACGAAGTTTTGCTTGCGACGTACATTTACGGCACTAATAAGTGAACGAATTCTTATACGAGCAGCACCAAGGTTACTTACCTCATCAATCTTAAGTACTGTGTAAATCTTACCTGAATTAGTAAGTATATCGTTAACACAGTCGGTAGTAACAGCGTCAAGACCACATCCAAATGAGTTAAGCTGAATAAGCTCAAGATTTTTGCTCTTCTTAACATAGTTAGCAGCCTTGTAAAGACGAGAGTGGTACATCCACTGGTCTGATACAATGAGCGGTCTCTCAACGTTTCCTAAGTGTGCAACAGAATCCTCTGTGAGGACTGCTATATCAAATGAATTAATAAGCTCTGGAAGACCGTGATTTATCTCAGGGTCTAAGTGATATGGACGTCCTGCGAGAACGATACCAAGCTTATCATTTTCCTCTAAATACTTAATTGTTTCGTTACCCTTAGCAGTGATTTCAGCCTTAAGCTTGTCATCCTCGGCATAAGCGGCTTCAACAGCTTCACTGATTTCAGCTTCTGTAACATCTGTATATTTCTTAAACTCTCTAAATAATCTATCCTTAAGTGCCTCCTTGTTATCAAGGGCAAGGAACGGTCTTATATATGTGATATCTGCTGCGCAGATTTCTTCCATATTGTTCTTAATGTTTTCTGCATAAGAAGTAACGATAGGACAGTTGTAGTGGTTGTTGGCATCAGGAGTCTCGTCTCTCTCGTAAGGAATACAAGGGTAGAAGATGCTTGTAATGCCTTCCTTAAGCAACCACATAACATGACCGTGAGATATCTTTGCAGGGTAACACTCTGATTCACTAGGGATTGACTCTATACCCAGAGTGTATATATCTCTAGATGACTTAGGTGATACAATAACTCTATATTTAAGCTTTGTAAGGAAGGTAAACCAGAATGGATAATTCTCGTACATATTGAGAACTCTAGGTATACCTATAACACCTCTTGCAGCTTCGGCCTCTGGAAGAGGCTCATAGTCAAATAATCTGTTAAACTTCCACTCGAAAAGGTTAGGGACATTGTTCATATTCTTCTTAAGTCCGATTCCCTTCTCGCATCTATTTCCGGATATAAACTGTCTACCACCTGAGAAACGATTTATAGTAAGGAGACAGCTGTTTGTACATCCCTTACAACGAGCCATTCTTGTCTCGTAGGTAAGATTCTCAATCTGCTCCTTGTCAAGCATAGTTGATTCAGAACCTTCTTCGTATCTGTCTCTTGCGATAAGAGCAGCACCAAAAGCACCCATTATACCAGCAATGTCAGGCCTAATAGCCTCACGGCCGGATATGAGCTCAAAGCTTCTTAAAACAGCATCATTGTAGAATGTTCCACCCTGAATGACGATGTTCTCACCTAACTGCTTAGGGTCTGTAAGCTTAATAACCTTGAGAAGAGCATTCTTGATAACTGAGTATGCAAGACCTGCGGAGATATCTGCCACAGATGCTCCTTCCTTTTGAGCCTGCTTAACCTTTGAATTCATAAATACTGTACATCTGGAACCAAGGTCGATAGGGCTCTCGGCAAAGAGAGCAACCTTAGCAAAATCCTTAACCTCATAATTAAGAGATTTTGCAAATGTCTCGATAAATGAACCACATCCAGAAGAACATGCTTCATTAAGCATAACATTGTCTACAACCTCGTTCTTTATCTTGATACATTTCATATCCTGACCACCGATATCAAGGATACAATCAACATCAGGATTGAAGAATGCAGCAGCAGTGTAGTGAGCGATAGTCTCAACCTCACCATGCTCTAACATGAGAGCAGACTTAATAAGAGCCTCGCCATAACCTGTTGAACAGCCAGACACAATTTTTATATCTGTAGGAAGTATAGAATATATTTCCTTTAGTGCGCGAAGAGTAGTCTTCAGTGGACTACCATTGTTGCTACTATAGAAATCATAGAGAAGAGAGCCGTCATCAGCAACAAGGGCAACTTTAGTTGTTGTTGAACCTGCGTCAACACCAAGGAATGCATTTCCCTTGTATGAAGCAAGGTCCTTGCGCATAACCTTGTATTTTGCCTGCTTCTCAATAAATCTATCATAAGCCTCCTGGTTTTCAAAAAGAGCAGGAAGTCTGTCTACCTCTACTGAAATCTGAAGGTCAGCAGTAAGCTTACCACTGATTGTATCAAGGTCGTATGTAATATCTTCCTTTGCCTGAAGGGCTGCGCCTACAGCTGCAAAAAGGTGAGAATGACCTGGAGCGATAATGTGCTCATCGGTAAGATTAAGTGTTCTTACAAATGCCTCCTTAAGCTGGTCAAGGAAGTGAAGTGGTCCACCAAGGAACGCAACATTACCCTTAATTGGCTTACCACAGGCTAGACCACTTATGGTTTGATTAACTACTGCCTGGAATATGGAGGCAGCAAGGTTAGCCTTAGTAGCTCCCTCGTTGATAAGTGGTTGAATATCTGTCTTAGCGAATACACCACAACGAGCGGCAATAGGGTAAATTGTATCATAATTCTTTGCATATTCATTAAGACCTGTAGCATCTGTCTGAAGGAGAGAAGCCATCTGGTCAATAAATGAGCCGGTTCCACCTGCACATACACCATTCATTCTCTGCTCAACACCGTTGGTGAAGTAGATAATTTTAGCGTCCTCACCGCCAAGCTCAATAGCAACGTCAGTCTGTGGTGCATAATCTGTAAGTGCTTCAGATACACATACAACCTCCTGCTCGAACGGGATTTCAATAACCTGAGCAAGAGCCAAACCACCAGAACCGGTGATGGTTGGAGCTACCTTGATGTTTCCAAGCTTCTTTGAAGCATTGTCAACAAGCTCTTTTAATGTTTCCTTAATGTTTGCAAAGTGTCTTTTGTACTCTGAAAACAGTATGTTGGTTTCTTCGTCAATAACAGCAACCTTTACTGTTGTTGAACCAATGTCGATTCCTAATCTTTTCATACGTCCTTTGGCCTTTAGCCAACCTCCTTAATGTTGTATAAACTTAATAGACATAGGTCTATTTCTTCTTATTAAAATGTGTTTCAAAACAAAACTCATTATATAGTATGCATATTTAAAATACAACTGTTAAAATGCAGAACTTTTTACAACTTTTACTATACTTTTTGCATATAATATCAAAAAAAGGAAAAATGGATTATGGAAAGAAAATGTAATGGTGTTATACATCGAGTTATTAAGGGGGATACTTTATACAGACTATCTAAGATGTATGGGGTTAGATTGATTGATATAATGAAGGAGAATCCCTATGTGAATGTTTATAATCTTCAAATCGGAGATGAAATATGTATTCCTACAGAGATTTACGAAGAAGAGGAGAGAAGATACTATACCGCCAAGGAGGGAGAAAGTATAGGTTCTTTGGTTAAGCGATTTCGAACAGATATAGCAACTCTTATGGCATTTAATCAGGAGCTTTATGATCTGGAGGTTCAGGAGGGTACCATAATTAGAATACCTGAGGGAAGACCTAATAACAGACCTGATATGAGACCTGGTGCCGGTCCTGGCAGAAGAGAAGCAGACTAATTATTGTTCGAAAATGCAACTGTATTTTTAGTTGTTTTTTAACTGTCTGTATTATATAATAAATATAATTATGCGATGTAGGAGTGGATGATAATCTGCTCCTGCAAATTTAAGAAAAAAGGAATGAGACAATGAAATTTTTGTACAAGCTTGAAAGGAAGTTTGGAAGGTATGCCATAAATAATTTATCAGCGTATATGGTAGGCTGTTTTGTAATAGGATACCTGCTTTGGGCTTTTTTGCCTAAGGTTTATGATTTTATTATATTTGATGTTGCCTGTGTATTTTCAGGTCATGAATATTGGAGACTATTTACATGGATTTTTACTATGCCCGGACCTTTAGGGATTATGTCTATATTGTTCCTGTTTTTTAACTGGTCTATCGGTATGAGTACAGAGCGTGCAGTTGGTACATTTATGTATAACATCTACGTTTTTGGTGCTGTTATCCTGGTTACCATATGTATGTTCATAAATGGATATGTTGAGTATAATAATATGCCTGAAACCTTTGATATGCTATACCAGACCAGAGAGTATATGGGTGGATATAGTCAGACCACGTTAGAGATGCTATCTGCAGGAGGTCCTACAGATTATTTAAATATAAGTGTATTTCTAGCTTTTGCTTTGATGCACTCAGATGCAGTAATGCTTTTTATGTTCATACTTCCTGTTAAAGCAACCTGGCTTGCAGCCGCAGATTTAATTTATATGATATATTTATATGCCTTTGGATATAATTCGCTGGTTCCAAGTAGAGGAATTATAATAGCTATAATTGTTAATTTCCTTGTTTTCTATTTTGTAAACAACGAATACAGACATCATAGAAGGCCTATATCTAAGGTTCAGAGGAAACAGAGAAAAGAATTTAGAACCAAAGTTAGGGAGATAGAGATTGATAATAAGCTAAAAGAAGGACAGGCAAGGCACAAATGTGCTATTTGTGGAAAAACTGAGCTTGATGATGATAATTTGGAGTTTAGATATTGTTCAAGATGTAAGGGTAATTATGAGTATTGTAATGAGCATTTGTTTACCCATGAACACGTAAAATAATTACTAGGAGTTAAAATATTATGAAAAGTACATGCAAGAAAATTGTGACTGATATAAACAGAGATAAGGAGTTGGAGATTTCCATACCTAAGTATCTGGAACTTTTGGACAGCCAATACAATATGTATTCTACAGTTAAGCTGTGCCTTAACTTTTATACAATTAGAGAAATGTTAGAGGATGATTCTAATATAGCTGAGTTTAAGGGTGATTATTATAAGCTGTCATCACTTCTTAAGAAGGCAATATCTGCATCTTGTGAGGTAACAGATGAAGATATTTGTGCCATAGATGCAATTAGAAATTCAGTAGAGTATAGGATGAAGCTTCTTACATCTTATACAGATGGTTTTGAAATATATGAGTATATTTTAAATAGATTGGAAGCAGGTATTAAGGGAACTGTTGAAGAGGTGGATACTGAGCTCTTATCAAATAAGATGTTCCAGTATGTTTTTTCTGAAAACGATACCGTTGTTGTAAACAGCAAGCTTCAGATATTGATGTCTCAGCTTCCTGTCAGAATGACAAAGAATAAGTTTTATGATGTGGTTGCAAACACATTGTCCATATATAAGGGTGGTGAGACAAGCTCTGTGGATGAGTTTGCAGATATGCTTAGAACTGCAGTGCTTATAACAAAACCGGAAGGTTTTGAGACTGAGTATCCTGATTTGTATGATGTATATGCAAGATTAGAGGCTGCAGATTATAAGAATTTGGATGAAGCAAGCTTTGACAGACTTGTAATAGATTTAAATGAAGGCGCTCAGTACATTACAGAGCAGGTTTCCTTCTATATGCTGTTCCAGGAGGTTATAAACGATACATATACTATGCTTTTAACCTCCAAGGGCAAAACAAATAATGAAACCTCTGACAGCTACAAGGCTGCAATTAGAATTATAGATACCTGTCTTAATTCGTTTTCTGAGAATTCTGCAGAGGAACTTATGGATTCGTTTATGTATCTTGAGGGTGCTCAGGAAAATGTTTATGAAAATGTTATGATATTGGAGACTGTTTTAGATGATGTTGCGCACAAGGGACAGTCTATGGGTGACGAATTAACAGACTATATCAAATGCTTAAGAACTGTTGAAAAGCTGGTGTCAACAAGCTTATTTATTGATTTGAAGAAGGCTTCTGATTCACAGTCTGTAATTGCTGATGGTGACTATATTGGATGCTTAAAGGAGCAGCTCACACAGGAGTTTGTTGAATACTTTAAGGACAAGAGTATGATTGTTGTTAGAAGTATTATGTGTAAGATATTGGCAACTATGCCTATATTCTTGGACAGTCAGCAGGAAATAAAGAGTTACTTTGATTATGTCTTAGATAATTGCAAGAATGACAGTGAGCTCACTGCCTGCAATAAGCTTATCTGTGACATTATAGAGGAAGATGTGTAAGGTTTGGTGTGATTATGAAGGTAGTCGATACTTTATATACTTATGGGTTTGAAGAGAAAGAGGCAAAGCTGTTAGCTAAAAAGCTTAAGTACAATGATAAAAAGCTTAAGCTTTACATTGTGTGTCTGCCTATATTTAACCATGGTATTATGGAGATATATGATTACAGACAGTTTGCTCAACCATTTTACAAGAAGATAAAAAAGGATATCACTGTGTTGGGAATAGCTTCTGATAAGGTTGGCGCAGAAGAAATAGTGCTTAGTATAACTCAGGATTTATATGATGCATGTCAGGACTTCGATGTGAAGAAATTTTTTGGAATATAGGGTGTTAATATGCTACAGGCGTTGCTGATGATTCTTAAAATTATATTATGGATTATCCTGGCAATATTAGGTTTGATATTGCTTATTGTTTTGCTTGTTCTTCTTGCGCCTATCAGGTATAAGGTGGATGCTAAGTATCACAAAGAAACCGGTGGGGCCAAGGTTAAAGCAAGGGTTAGCTTTCTGATAGCTGCTGTGAAGGTGATGTTTGACCAGGAGACAAAGAAACTGGATTATACCATCAGTCTAGCAGGTATAAAGCTTAACCTAAACAAGCCGAAAAAACCTAAAAAAGAAAAGAAAAATAAGAAAAAAGATAATGAGACAGACCTTAATGAGAATGTAATTCAGGATATGGATGAAACGCTATTTAATAATGAGATGGAATCCATATCAGAAAATATAGATACGCCTACATCAAAGTCATTACAAGAATCCTTGGATAATGACATGTCTATGGAGAATGACGAATTAGAAGATATTGATGAGTTTGATTTGTTTGACGGCAATGCTGCTGATGATATTCCTAAGGAACAGAGGAGTATTCTTGGTAGAATAAAAACCTTTATACAGGGAATAAAAACAAAAATAGTAAAGCTTAGAGATAAGGCTTCTGATTTCTCTATAGATAAGGTAGAGGCTAAGGTTGAGAGTAAGGTAAATGAGATAAAAAGACAATATGCCCGAATAAAAAAGTTTTGGAACCTTAAGTGTACGGTTAAAACAAGGAAATACTTAAAAAAATATCTTGTAGGACTTATAAAGCATATTGGTCCAAGGAGTATCAAGGGATATGTAAGATATGGATTTGGGGATCCTGCTAAAACCGGACAGATTACAGGTTACTTGAGCTTACTACCATTTGTATATAACAAGCATTTTTCTTTGGAACCGGATTTTTATGAGAAAGTTATAGATACGGAGCTTGTTTTAAAGGGTAGAATACATTTGGGATATATTATAAGAATTGTATTAAATATTAATATATGGAGAACAATTTTAGTAGCAAGAAAAGTTTTTAGAAAGAAAACAACGGTAAATAAGGAGGTATAATTATGGCAGTGGATTTTAATCAGACAGTAGGTTCATTATTTAAGGGGATGGATGCATTACTTACAACAAAGACAGTTGTAGGAGAGCCAACTCATATAGGTGATACCATCATATTGCCATTGGTTGATGTGAATTTTGGTGTTGCCGCAGGTGCATTTGGAAAGGATGGAAATAAAAATTCAGCCGGTGGTGGAATGGGAGGAAAGATGTCACCATCAGCCGTTTTGGTTATCCAGGATGGTAAGGCTAAGATGATTAGTGTAGGTGGACAGGATACTGTTGGAAAGATAATTGATATGGTTCCTGAGGTTGTTGATAAGATTGCAAATATGGCTGGTAAGGCGCCAAAGAAGGAAAATCAGGAAGAGATAGATAACGCTATTGCTGATATGAATCACAATGAAGTGTTTTAATATGATTTAATTCTAATACTAAAAGACAGGCATATACTTAACTAAGAAAGTTTTCGGCATATTCATGTGAAAGGTGGTATATTGAGAGCTTTAGTTGGTTATGCATCGCTTTTTATAGGTATGGGTATTATTCTGGGCTATTATCTTTGTGGGATAGCTGAGTTTATTGTAGCTGCGTGCCTTTTGATATGTGCGTATATTCTTCTATGTAAATATTGTTAGCGTTTTATGGATAAAGTAGTGTAGGTGAGCGTATATAAGCTATGGAAAAGAATGTTTTATTGTGTATAGAATATGATGGAACCAGATACAGTGGCTGGCAGAGACAGGGGAATACTGATAAAACTATAGAGAAGAAGATATCTGACTGCATCAGGGTGATGAGTGGATGCCGTTATGAGATTGAGCTTCACGGATCAGGAAGAACTGATGGTGGTGTTCATGCAAAGGGCCAGATGGCTAATTTTAAGCTTGATACCACTATGGAACCGGATGAGATTAAGGAGTATCTCAACGCTTATCTTCCTGAAGATATAAGAATTAAATCAGCAGTTTGTGTTGATGACAAATTCCATGCCAGATTGAGCGCTAAGGGAAAAATATATGAATACACCTTAGATGTGGGTGCTAAAGCAAATGTCTTTCTTAGAAAATATGCATGGCATATTGATGAAAAACTGGATTTGGAACTGATGAGAGAGGGAGCTAAGCTGCTTGTAGGAGAGAAAGATTATCGAAGTTTATCAGATATGAAGACTAAAAAATCTTCCGTGAGAACTATAACAGCAATAGATATTATAGAACAAAATCCTGAAAAATCTGATATAATATCAATAAGATACACAGGAGATGGTTTTCTGTACCATCAGGTAAGAAAGCTTACAGCGCTTTTGGTAGAAATAGGTGCTGGAAGGATAAAACCTTATAAGATTGAAGAAATACTAGATAAAAAGGATCGGCAGGCCTTTAAACTGCTTGCTCCTGCAAAGGGGTTATGTTTAGAGGAAGTGTTCTATTAGATAGGGTATCTAAGGAACAATATTAGATTAGGGGTGTTTTACGATGAGTATGGTAAATGATATGGGCATGGAGGTGCTTGTTAATTCTGATAACCCGGAGCAGGTGCTTCAGAATATGCAGCCCTTTATGGATTTGATGATGAATTATGAGTGCGCTTTGATGGAGATTGAGACAAAGCTAAAGGTATTAAACAATGAGTTTGCGATGCAACATAACAGAAATCCTTTTGAGTCCATAAAGTGCAGACTTAAAAAACCTATGAGTATCGTAGGGAAGATGAAGAAAAAAGGGTTAGATATTACTATCGATAATATAGTTGAAAACCTTACAGATATTGCAGGAGTAAGAGTGATTTGTTCTTTCCCGGAGGATATCTATGCTGTTTCAGAGCTTTTGTCAAAGCAGGATGATATAAAGGTAGTTCAGGTAAAGGATTATATTAGGAATCCAAAGTCAAATGGCTATAGAAGTCTTCATTTGATTATTGAAGTGCCTATATTCCTGTCAAAGCAGAAGAAATATATGAAGGTAGAGGTTCAGTTTAGAACTATAGCTATGGATTTCTGGGCCAGCTTAGATCATAAGCTTAAGTACAAGAAGGATAATCTGAAGCATCCTGAGATTATTGCACAGGAGTTAAAAAAGTGTGCAGACACTATAACTGCCATGGATTATAAGATGCAGGAAATACGTAATATGCTTGATTAGTGTTAGTTTGGAGGAAATATGTCAAAACAGATTTGGAAACCCGGAAATATGCTTTATCCTGTTCCTGCTGTAATGGTAACAGTAAGTGATGGTCAGGGAAACGATAATATTATAACAATAGCCTGGGCAGGAACTATAAATTCAGATCCTGCTATGGTTTCTATTTCTGTTAGAAAATCCAGATATTCTCATGAGCTTCTTATGAAGAATAAGGAGTTTGTCATTAATTTGGTGACTAAGGAGCTAACTTTTGCTATGGATTATTGTGGCGTAAAATCCGGCAGAGATATAGATAAGTTTCAGACTATGAAGCTAACTAAGGGTAAAGCCAGCTCTGTAAATGTTCCTATTATAGAAGAAAGCCCCGTAAATATCGAGTGTAAGGTAACCCAGGTTTTAGAGCTTGGAAGTCACGATATGTTTTTAGCTGAAGTAACTGCTGTTTTGGCAGATGAGAAATATATGGATGAAAATGGTAGATTTGATTTGAATAAGTCGAATCTTGTAGCCTATTCCCATGGTCAATATTTTACTTTGGGGAAATATGTTGGCAAATTTGGATATAGTGTTCAAAAAAAGAAGAATACTAAGAAAAAATAATTTAAGATATAACATATATTATATATGATTATATATAAGCTTTCGCTACTTGGAGAGGTAGAATAGGAGCTTAATATGTTTAGTAAAGTGACAAGCTGTGCCTTGCTTGGAATAGAAGGCACAATCATTAGTGTGGAGGCAGATGTCAATGATGGTCTGCCTATGTTCACTATGGTAGGATACCTGTCCTCGTCTGTAAAGGAGGCAGGAGAACGTGTTAGAACAGCGCTTAAAAATTCAGGATTTCATATGCCACCTAAGCGTATAACTATCAATCTTTCCCCAGCAGATATTAGAAAGGAAGGCTCCGGCTTTGACTTGCCGGTTGCAGTAGCTGTTTTATTATCTATCGGGATACTTCCGGAATTTGATGTTGATTTGGAAAAAACCATAATACTTGGTGAATTAGGGTTAAATGGAGAGGTAAAACCAATTGCAGGTGTTTTGCCTATGGTTTCTCATTGCCAAAAATTAGGATATCAAAACTTTATAGTACCTAAAGCAAATGCCAGAGAAGCATCGTTAATCAAGGGTATAATGGTTTATGGAGTGGAAAGCTTAGAGGAAACAGCAGAATTTATTCAGGGAATAAGAATTATAGAGCCGGAGGTAGGCGTAGGCGAAATAGATAATCGTACAGACAATGATGCCAATGTTGATTTTTCGGAGGTTAAGGGACAGGCTACCTTAAAGCGTGGTATGGAAATAGCGGCTGCCGGATTTCACAATGTTCTCATGACGGGAGCTGCCGGGGCAGGTAAATCTATGATTGCCAAGAGGCTGCCAACTATTATGCCAAAGCTTACCTTCGAGGAATGCATAGATATAACGAAGATATATAGTGTTAGTGGATTGCTTGATAATAATAACGCTTTGATTACTAGAAGACCATTTAGAAGTCCACATCATACTATATCGAGTTATGCCTTGGTTGGTGGTGGTACAGTGCCAAGACCGGGAGAAATAAGCCTGGCTCACAATGGGGTTTTGTTTTTAGATGAGCTTCCTGAATTCAATAAGAATGTTTTGGAGGTTATGAGACAGCCCATAGAAGATAGAAATATTACCATATCGAGGGTAAATGCTACCTATGTTTTTCCGGCTGATTTTATGCTTGTTGCAGCTATGAATCAATGTCCCTGTGGAAATTATCCCAATAGACGAAAATGTAAATGTACACCATATGAAATCAGGAGATATCAGGGAAAGATAAGTGGTCCATTGCTTGATAGAATCGATATCACTATGGAAGTTCAACCAATAGAATACAAGGATTTGTTTTTGGAAACGAAAGAGGAAAGCTCCGAGGATATAAGGCAAAGGGTTGAGGAGGCGAGACTTAGGCAGGCAAACAGGTACAGGGAGGAAGCTATAAATTTCAATTCTCAGTTGGATGGAAAGATATTAAAAAAATATATTACACTTAAAGATGCTCAGGAAGAATTGTTACGTTACACCTTTGAAAAGGGAGATTTAAGCGCCAGAGGAACCTATAGAATTCTTAGACTGGCTAGAACTATAGCGGATTTAGCCGGAAGCGATGATATTTTGATAGAGCATCTGACTGAAGCTATATTTTATAAAAATAATGGTAAATTCTATAGCGAGGAGGTGTAGTATATGGAATTAGAAAATATAAGGCCCTCAATTCTTGAGGAGGGCGTGGATTCTGCCAGAAAACATTTGTGGTTAAATACCATACCGGGAGTAAATATAAAATACATACTTGACTTAAAAAAAGAGTTGGGGAATATATGGAATATTTATGATGCAGGTAAAAATGCGTTAAAGAATATAGTTCCTGAAGGTGTGGCAGACAGTATTATTATGTCGAAAAAATCTTCTAAGATTTGTGAGGAATATGATAGACTTCTTGAACATGGGATAGAATTGCTTTATCCGGAAAGAGAGTGTTATCCGGAAAAACTAAGGAAAATACATACTCCACCGCAGCTTCTATACGTAAAGGGAAGAATAAAAAACTGTTTAAATGAATATAACAAAACCATAGGCATTGTAGGTTCAAGAAATCCTTCAAGCTACGGAAGGGAAATATGTAGATATTTTGGAGAGGAACTAAGTGGGGCAGGCTTTAATATCATTAGTGGTATGGCTAGAGGCATAGATGGCATAGCTCATAGGGCAGCCCTAGATAGAAATGGCTACACTGTGGCTGTTCTTGGTTCAGGTATTAATGTTGCATACCCAAGGAGTAATCTGGAGCTTTATATGCAGATTCAGGAGCAAGGGGCTGTAATCTCTGAATATGGATTAGATATTTCGCCACATCCAGGTCAGTTTCCTATGCGAAATAGAATAATAAGTGGGTTGTCAGATTCGGTTTTGGTAGTTGAGGCAAGAGCTCAAAGTGGTTCACTAATAACTGCTGATCAGGCTGCAGAGCAGGGGAGAATAGTCTACTCAGTGCCAGGGAGAATTATGGACCCATATAGTGAAGGCACAAATAATCTTATTCGGGATGGTGCCATATGCGTGACAAAACCTATGGACATAATAGAGGATATGGTTGGGTTGGAAGAGGAAAGAGTGGGTGAATCGAGAGATTATGTTTATACCCCATCGATACAGCCCTTGTATAAAAAATCAGACCTTTCAGAAGAGGAACAAAGGGTTTTAGATATATTAAGCTTAGAACCGGTATATATAGATGATATTATTCAAAAGACGCGTATGGGAGTGACAAGGATTATAAGCCTGCTTTACGGTATGGAGATGAAGAAACTGATTAAGCAGACTGAAAAAGGCTATTATATATTGCGATTATAACAATTGGTTTAAAAATTTATTCTTGCCTTTTGAAAAATTATATTGTATAGTTTGATACGTTTAAACTAGTATTGAGTGGGAAAGAAAAAAATAAAGAAGGAAATTATTTATGGCGAACAATCTTGTTATAGTAGAGTCACCGGCTAAGGCTAAGACTATAAAAAAATTTTTGGGTAGTTCATATGAGGTAATTGCATCTAATGGACATGTTAGAGATCTTCCAAAAAGTAGAATGGGAATAGATATTGATAATGATTATGAACCTCAGTATATAACTATACGTGGAAAGGGAGAGCTTTTGGCAACTCTTAGGAAGGCTGTAAAGAAGGCTGATAAGATATATTTGGCAACTGACCCTGACCGTGAGGGAGAAGCTATATCGTATCATCTGACAGAAGCGCTTAAGCTTGATAAAAAGAAATATAAAAGAATTACCTTTAATGAGATAACTAAGAATGCAGTTAAGAATTCCATAAAGCAGGCCAGAGACATAGATATGAGTCTTGTTGATTCTCAGCAGGCCAGAAGAGTTTTGGATAGAATGGTTGGATATACCATAAGTCCGGTTCTCTGGGAGAAGATTAAAAGAGGTTTAAGTGCAGGAAGAGTTCAATCTGTTGCCCTTAAGCTTATATGTGATAGAGAGGATGAGATTAACAGCTTTATACCTGAGGAGTATTGGAGTGTAGAAGCTGAACTTAAACCTAATAAAAATCTTAAGGCTGTTACATTTCGATATAGTAAGGATAAATTAACTAAAAATCAGGTTGATGAAATTCTTAAAGATATAAAGAATAAGGATTTTGAAATAACTGATATTAAACAGTCTGAGAAGACAAAGAAGCATCCACTTCCATTTACAACCAGTACACTTCAGCAGGAGGCTGGAAAAAAGCTTAATTTTGCCACAAGCAAAACTATGAGGATTGCTCAGCAGCTCTATGAGGGCGTTGATATTAAGGGGAAGGGAACTATTGGTCTTATTTCTTATTTGAGAACAGATTCAACCAGAATATCTGATGAGGCGCAGAAGTCTGCCAGAGATTATATAGGTGCCAATTTTGGAGAAGCTTACGTTGGAGACGGTTCCGGAAAAACTAATGAAAAGAAGATACAGGATGCTCATGAGGCTATAAGACCAACTGATGTCAACCTTACACCTGCATATCTAAAGGATAAGCTTTCAAGAGAACAGTTTAGATTATATCAATTAATATACAATAGATTTCTTGCAAGCCAGATGGCGCCTGCAGTATATGAGACAAATACAATGACTGCCAGTGTGGGTAAGCATAGTTTCAGGGCATCTGCATCAAAGGTTAAATTTGAGGGATTCTTGGCTGTTTATACTCCGGATGATGATAAGGAAGAAAATAGCAAGCTTTCCGGAATTGCTGTGGGAGATAAGCTGAAGTCGGAAAATGTGGATGCTAAGCAGCATTTCACACAGCCACCGGCGCATTATACAGAATCTCTTCTTGTTAAGGCTATGGAGGAGCTTGGTATAGGAAGACCTTCTACCTATGCGCCTACTATATCTATTATATTAAATAGAAGATATGTGGTTAAAGAAAATAAGAATCTTTATGTGACAGAGCTGGGAGAGGCAGTTAATCAATTTATGTGTCAGGCCTTCCCTGCTATTGTTGACACAAGCTTCACTGCAAATATAGAGACCTTGTTGGATAATATTGAAGAAGGAGATTTGGATTGGAAGGTTATAATTAGAAACTTCTATCCGGATTTGGCTGATTCGGTGGAAAATGCCAAGAAGGAGCTGGAGAGTATAACTATAGAAGATGAGGTATCTGATACAGAATGTGACCTCTGTGGAAGAATGATGGTAATTAAGTATGGTCCTCATGGAAAGTTTTTGGCGTGTCCAGGTTTTCCAGAGTGTAAGAACACAAAGCCTCATTTTGAAAAAATAGGAGTTTTATGTCCAAGCTGTGGACAGGATATTGTTCTTAGAAAAAGTAAAAAAGGTAGAAAATACTTTAGTTGTATCAGCGCGCCGGAATGTGACTTTATGTCATGGGCAAAGCCTACCACAGTTAAGTGTAAGGAATGTAATTCTTATATGGTTGATAAGGGTAGCAAGCTTATGTGCTCAAAGGATGGCTGTGGATATACCTGTGATAAGCCTAAGGATATATAAGTAAAAATGAAATGGTAAATATTTAGTGGCTTTTGTAGAAATTTGTTGAAGACCACCACAAAATATGGTAGTATAATAATCGTATAAAAATCTGTAATGGGTTTTTGTACGATTATTTTAATATTTACATATTGAGCCAGCTTAAAAATCTAGGTGTAGTTGTCGATATACTAGATATATTAATATTTCTGAAAATGGATGTTCGGAAGATAACAAAGGGATTTGTGAGAGGACTCACGAGTCCTTTTAGCGTGCAAAAATCTAAGGAGGTAGCGCAATGATTAATTCAAATATTTATAATTATATAAACGTTTTGGATAAGGCTGCAGATGCATCCGTTCACAGAAATGAGCTTTTAAGTAATAACATTGCTAATGTTGATACACCAAACTACAAGCGTAAGGATTTGGATTTTGAGTCTATACTTCAGGCTGAGCTAGCAGGTGAGATTAGCCTAAATAAGGCAGTAGATAATGCCAATAGACATCTTAATACATTAGATCCACAGGTCTATACTGATAATTCTTCCTTGGCCTACAGATTGGACGGAAACAATGTTGATATTGCAACAGAAGAGGCGTATTTAGCAGAGAATCAGATTAAATATCAGGCATTGGTGGATCTTATGAATCAGGAGTTTTCCAGATATAAGACAGTACTTAGTCAGACGTCTTAATATATGATATAAGGAGGCTTTAATATGGGAGTTTTTTCGGCTATGAACGTGGCGGGAACTGCTATGACAGCTCAGCAGCTACGTATGGATATAATTGCAGAGAATATTGCTAATGCTAACACCACTCGTACTGAAAATGGTGAGGCTTATAGAAGAAAAACTGTTGTGTTTGAGGAGGTTGGAACAACGTCCTTCGATAACATACTTAATGGATATATGAATCATTATCAGCCTAATGGCGTTAAGGTAACACAGATTGTAGAGGATCAGTCGGATTTTCGGTTGGTTTATGAACCTGATAATCCTGATGCTAACGAGGATGGTTATGTGGAATACCCAAATGTTGATACAGTAACAGAGATGACAAATCTTATTGATTCAAGTAGAGCCTATGAGGCATCTGTTACATCCTTCAATGCGGCGAAGAGTATGGCTATGAAGGGATTGGAGATGTTTAGTGTATAATTAATTTGGAAAGGCGATGGTGACCTATGTCGATAACACCGGTATCTTTATATAGTGATGAGTTTACTACTATTAATAGTATAAATGGTGCTTCGAAGCTTGCGGAAAGTGTAAAGCCTGTTGAGGGTGGCAGTAGTGCCTTTGATGAGATTTTAAGCGCTGCTGTTGATATGTACAGTGAAGCTGATTCGTTGCAGAAGGCTGCAGAGTCTGCGGAGATGAGCTTTGCCCTTGGGTATACAGACAGTATCCATGATTTGGCTATAGCTCAGCAGAAGGCTAATATTTCACTTCAGTATACAGTTAAAGTTACAAATGCTGTTGTTTCTGCATATAAGGAATTGATGGCTATGCAGATATAATAATAGATAACCTACGGAGGACACTATGGGTGAGTGGATTAAACAGCTTCCTAAGAAGCTTGTGGAATTTTGGAACAAATATACAACAAGGCAAAAAACCTTATTCTTTTCAGTGTTAGCAGCGGTAGTTATTACCCTGATAGCTTTATTTGTCATATTGAATAGAACCACATATGTAACCCTGTCCACCTTTGAGGATACAGGAGCTTCAGCAGAAGCAGCAAATCTGTTGGCAGAGGGAGCTATAGATTATAAGGTGTCTGACGATGCTTTGACCATATCTGTTGCAGAGGAACAGATATCTCAGGCTAGACTTCTTTTAGGTGAGAACGGAATCACACCTACCACTAGTGAGGTGGATTTAAACTGGTTGTATGACAATAGCTTCAATACAACTGATTCTGAAAAGAAACTGAAAGCAAAAATGTACCTAGAAGGAACTATGGAGACTGACTTAAAGGCTATGGATGGAATATCAAAGGCGTCTGTAACCATAGATCTTCCAACTCAGACTAGCTCTATATATTCCAGTGAGCAGGAGCCGTCTGTAAGTATCATGATTACTACAGGTGGAGATTTTAATCAGGAGACTGCATATACAATTGCTGAGTACGCAAAGAGCTGTGTTGGAGCTTCGGATACTGAAAATATTACAATTATTGATAACAAAGGAAATTTGCTGTATTCCGGCGCAAGTACACAGTCATCACTCAGCGCTACTCTTATGGTTGAACAACAGGTAGAAGAGTATTATAACAGTAAAATATGGAATTTGATGGTTAATTCAGGTGTGTATGATGAGGTTTCCGTATCATCTAATCTTGCAGTTAATATTTCTCCTGAGGAGATGGTTAACATAGAGTATTATTCTAACGATGATGATGACACTGGTCCAAAGAGTAGCTATTATTATTATTTGGCAGAAAATGTAGATGGAACCGGTGGAGTGGTTGGAACAGATGCCAATGGAGAGGAGATTACAGATTATAATCTTCTTGATTATGCTGATGGTGAATCTACACTTCAGGTTATTAGAGAATCCTATGAGACAAGCAGTACTACAACCACCAAGGTTAGTCCTGTAGGAGAGGTAGATATGGAGAATTCAAGTATGGCTCTGTATCTTACTAAGTATAAGATTTATGATGAAGCCCAGATGGAAAAGGATGGTCTTTTAGAGGATCAAACCTTTGCTGAATTTAAGAATGCTAATTCTGAGGTTATAGAAACCTCAAATAATGCTGAGATGGTTGCACTTTTGTCACAGGCTACAGGAATAAAGGCAGAAAGTATTTATGTTGTTGAGAGAATAGTTCCTGTGTTCTATCCTATAGAGGAGAGTCAAGTGCCTGTTAAGAATATTGTTACTATAGCATTAGCGTTGCTTATAGCAGGATTGTTATTGTTTGTAGTATTTAAGAGCATGAAGGCTGAGGAGGTAGTTGAGGTTGAGCCAGAGCTTTCTGTTGAAGCTCTTCTTGCAACTACTAAGGAGAATCAAACTCTTGATGATATCGAGTTTAGTGAAAAATCAGCTGCTAAGGAACAGATTGATAAGTTTGTTGATGAGAACCCAGAGGCCGTTGCGGCACTTCTTAGAAATTGGTTAACCGATGAGTGGGAGTAATATAATATGGCAAAGAACAGTTATACAGAGATAACAGGAGTACAAAAAGCAGCTGTGCTGCTCATAGCGTTAGGACCTGAGCGTTCATCTCAGATATTTAAGCATCTTAAGGATGATGAGATAGAGCAGCTCACTCTTGAGATTGCCAATACAAAAAGCGTGCCTGCAGAGCTTAAGGATGAGGTTATAGAGGAATTCTATGAGATTTGCCTTGCGCAGCAGTACATAGCAGAGGGTGGTATAGCTTATGCCAAAGAGCTTCTTGATAAAGCTCTTGGGGAGGATAGAGCCAGAGATGTTATCGGAAGACTTACAGCATCTCTTCAGGTTAGACCTTTTGAGTTTGTTAGAAAGGCAGATGCCAGTCAGCTTCTCAACTTTATTCAGGATGAGCATCCACAGACTATTGCTCTTATATTGGCATATTTGCCAGCTTCACAGGCGGCTTCTGTTGTAAGTGCATTGGCGCCTGAGAAACAGGCCGATGTTGCTAAGAGAATTGCCATGATGGATAGAACCAGTCCTGATGTTATCAAGGAGGTTGAGAGGGTGTTGGAAAAGAAACTTGCATCTCTTGTAAACCAGGATTACACAATTGTTGGTGGCGTTGATTCTATCGTTAATATCTTGAATACTGTAGATAGAAGTACAGAGAAGCATATTATGGAGAATCTGGAGATAGAGGAGCCAGAGTTAGCAGATGAGATAAGAAGAAAGATGTTTGTGTTCGAGGATATCCTTATATTGGATAATCGTTCAATTCAGACTGTTCTTCGAGAGGTTGATAATAATGAGCTTGCCATCGCGTTGAAGAATGCTAATGAGGATGTTCAGCAGGTTATTTTTGATAATCTTTCATCCCGTCTTGCGACTATGATTAAGGAGGATATGGAATTTATGGGACCAGTCCGTCTTAAGGATGTTGAAGAAGCACAGCAGAAGATTGTTAATATTATTAGAAAACTTGAAGATTCCGGTGAAATTGTTATTTCGCGTGGTGGAGGTGACGAGATAGTTGTCTAATCTATTCAAATCAGGAATACCTGGTATAAAAACTATAGATAGTGAACCTTTTGTTATAGATGGAAATAAGAAGCAGATTAATGTTCCTGAGAATGTAGGAAAGATAATTCGTCCGCTGGATGAAGCTGGTGATGATGGAGAAAATATTGAGGTATCTAATGAAAATGAAGATATTCTCAATGAAGCTATGGATATTGCCAAGGATTTAAGAGATGACGCTATAAATAGGGCAGCTAAGATTATTGAGGATGCTAAGGCTGAGGCGGTAACCATTAAGGAGCATGCTTACAGAGAAGCGTATAATAAAGGTCTTGCGGATGGTAGCATGGAAGCCATGAAACGTACGGATGCATATATTGAGAATATGCATAAGGAGCAGGAACTGCTTTTTCAGAAGAATCAGGAAACCTTAGAAGCCAATATACTGGATGCCCAGGGGAAGATGGTTGATTTGAGTTGTGCGCTTATTGAAAAACTTACCGGTATTCTGGTAGATGAGTATAGGCCGGTAATGCTTCATGTGATTAACAATGCTTTGAATGAGAGTGATAGTGGTAAGAATCTTATCATTAAAGTTGGTGAAGAAAATTACGCCTATTTGATGGATAATTTAGATAGAATCACAGGAGCGGCGAATCCAAGTATTACTATGGAGTTGTATGGTGATTCTAAACTTGATAGAAGACAGTGTCTGATTGAATCGGAAAATGGAATAATTGACTTATCCATGGATATTCAGGTTAGAAAGCTTATCACTGCAATTAAATTGTTATCTGAGTAATTAATATCCCCGATTTTTATAATCGGGGATATTGTATATAAAAATGCTTGTTTGCGATTATGTGTGAGGTTCGACTATGATTAAAGAATTTGACGTAAAAAAATATCAGCCCCTTTTGCTTAGGGATTATACCATACATTATGGTAAGGTAAGTAAGATAGTTGGACTTACTGTGGAATCTGTAGGGCCTCCATGTAAGC
Source organism: Lachnospiraceae bacterium (assembly GCA_017463225.1). Lineage (GTDB taxonomy): Bacteria > Bacillota > Clostridia > Lachnospirales > Lachnospiraceae > Coprococcus_C. Next base: position 24,476 of record JAFTPO010000017.1, read on the forward strand.
TGAATGATATGTGCGAGATTATTTCAAAGGATGGTTCCACTAAGGTAATGTCTGAAGTGGTTGGATTTAAGGATAATAAGGTTTTGTTGATGCCTTATGACACTGTGGATGGAATTGGCCTTGGTGCTACAGTGAGAAACACAGGGGAATGTCTTACAGTAAAAGTAGGTCCATCTCTGTTGGGAAGGGTACTGGATGGTATAGGAAGACCTATGGACAAGTGTGAGATTACAGAAACCTTGGAGTATCCTATAGATGCTATGTCTCCGGATCCGTTGCAAAGAAAACTCATTAGTGAGGTTTTGCCTTTGGGAGTTAAAGCTGTTGATGGCTTGCTCACTATTGGTAAAGGACAAAGAATTGGAATATTTGCAGGATCTGGTGTAGGAAAGAGTACATTGTTAGGTATGTTTGCCCGTAATACAAAGGCTGATATTAATGTTATTGCTCTTATTGGAGAGCGAGGCAGAGAGGTTGGAGAGTTTATAGAGAGGGATTTGGGAGAAGAAGGTTTAAAGCGTTCCGTTCTTGTCATTGCAACCTCTGATAAACCTGCACTTATAAGAAATAAAGCTGCAAAGACGGCTACTGCGATTGCGGAGTATTTTAGAGACCAGGGCAAGGATGTTCTTCTTATGATGGACTCTCTTACCAGATTTTCCATGGCTCAAAGAGAAATTGGACTTGCATCCGGAGAGCCTCCGGTTACAAGAGGTTATCCGCCTTCGGTTTATTCGGAGCTTCCAAAGCTTTTGGAAAGAGCTGGTAATACCTATAAGGGATCCATAACCGGACTTTACACAGTGCTTGTAGATGGTGATGATTTTAATGAGCCTATTACAGATACTGCCAGAGGTATACTTGACGGACATATTGTGTTGTCCAGAAAGCTTGGTCATAAGAATCATTATCCTGCCATAGATGTTTTAGCTAGTATATCCAGATGTATGAGTGCTATAGCAACGGATGAGCATAAAAAATTGGCCGGTAATCTGAAAAATGTTCTTGCAACCTATAATGACGCAGAGGATTTGATTAATATTGGTGCATACAAGGCTGGCTCAAATAAGGATATAGATTACGCAATATCTAAGATAGATAAGGTAAATGGATTTTTAAAACAGGATGTAAACTCAAAGTTTTTGCTTGATGAGGAGCTTAAACTTTTACATAATGTGTTTGAATAGTTATAATGAGATTTTTGGGTGATGAAGGATGGCTAAATTTACATATCGAATGCAAAATATTTTAGATATTAAATACAAGCTTGAGGAGTCTGCTAAGCAGGAGTATGCAGAAGCTATGCTTGCGTTACAGCGTGAGGAGGCTGAGCTTGAGCACCTAAAGGAACGAAAACACGGGTATTATCTTGACTATAACGAATCTATTAGAGGTAAGCTTGACTTTCTTCTAATTGATGAGTGTGGCAATGCCATGGATATTATGGATGAGCTTATTGACAGGCAAAATGAGGTGGTCCGTGAAAAAAGTAAGGAGCTTGAGGGGGCTAGAATTAAGCTGAATACTGTTATGCAGGAGAGAAAAATGCACGAAAAGCTTAAGGAGAATAAGTTTGAAGAGTTTAAACAAGAGATAAATGCCCAAGAGGCAAAGGAAACTGATCAGGTAGTGAGCTACCAATTTAACAGCAAGGATACGGAGGGTTAAAAATGGCTAAGGAAAATAAAGAAAAAGAACCGGGAACCGGAGGCATAGGCATAATAATGATAATATTGATTATTATAACATGGCTTTCAGTGATGGCTCTTCTCATCAAGTGTGATGTTGGTGGCTTTGGATCAGAAGTGTTGCGTCCTGTCTTTAAAGACGTTCCCGTGATTAAAGAGATTCTTCCTGAGGCCTCTGATGAGGAGGTTATTAAGGAAAGTGGATATCCTTATACAAATCTTCAGGAAGCCTTAGATAGAATATCAGTACTTGAAGCTTCTATTGGAAGTAAGGAAGCGGAAATAGTATCATTAACTGACCAGGTTACTGAATTGAAGGCTGAAGTGGCAAGATTATCTGTATATGAGGCAGAACAGGAAGAGTTCGAAGTGAAAAAAACTGAATTTTTTGAAGAAATAGTCTATGGAGAAAATGCTCCGGATACCGATATATATGTTGAGTGGTATAACGAGCTGGACCCAGAGTATGCTGAACAGGTATACAGGGAGATAGTGGCTGCCAACACATCAGACCAGCAGATTATAGACTTGGCAAAGGCTTACGAAAGCATGGATCCTAAGGATGCGGCGAAGATTTTAGAGACTATGAAGACTGATCTTGATACAGTTGCACTCATTATGAATAATATGAGTACTGAGTCTCAAGGAGAAATATTGGCTGAGATGGATCCGGAATATGCTGCAGTAGTTACGAAAAAGCTATTGCCATAACACTTACTAATATATTTCGGAAAGGAGGATACATAAATGATTACTATTTCAACAGGTGGAATCGGCCATATGGATATTATGACCAATTCGAAGCCTAAGGGAGCTTCTAAGGAAGAGGAAAAAGCAGGGGATGCTTTTGCAAGCTTGATGAATATGGTATCTACAAGACAGGATATGAGCCAAGGAGTTAATCAGACCGAGGAAATGGATGTTTCGGAAGTTGCACCTGCGAAGGATTCAGGGAGAGACTATGAGGCATATAAGACTCAGGAGAAGTCTGATGTAGCAAAGGATCTTGAGGTAAAAGATACTAATTCTTCTGTGAAAGAAAGTACACAGACTGGTGAAACTTCAGAAGTTGATTCAAACCAGGAAGCCGAGCAGCAGATTGATGAGGCTACTGCGGTTATAGATGAGATTAAAACTATAATCAAGGATGCTTTAAACATTAATGATGAAGAACTGGAAAGCCTACTGGCTGATATGGGAATTCAACTTACTGATTTAGCTATTGGCGACAATCTTAAAAATCTATTGCTTCAGGCTCAGGGAGCAACGAATGTAGATATGATTGTTAATGAAGACCTGGCAAATCTTGTAAATGAGGTTGTTGATAAGGTTAATGATGTGGTTTCACAATACGGCTTTGACAATCTTAAGGATTTTGAACAGTTTGTAATGGCAAACAAGGAAGAAATAGAAGTTGTACTTCAGGATATTGATGTAAATACCGATATATCTATTAGTGATGATGCCAAGATTTTTTCCGGTGAGGCAGTTAGTGATACTGAAGAGAGTGCGGACACAGTGACTGCGGAGGATGATTATGAGACTACTCATAACAAATCAGTAGGCAACAATGGTGAAAGTGAACTCGGTGAGGAAGGTTTAACCAAGAAAATTGTTGCTGACACTACTACAGAAACAACTCGTCAACAGGCGGGACATCACAATTCAGACAGTACACATAGTCAGATAGCTAATACGTTTAATCAGGCTATTGATAATGCGGTTGTTAATAATGGAAATGTTGATGTAACTGCATTTGCAGGTAATGTTCAGGAGGCTGATATTATTAGACAGATAATTGACCAGATAAAGGTTAATGCCGGAAGAGAAGTTCAGTCTATGGAGGTTCAACTCAATCCTGAAAACCTTGGTAAGGTTTATGTTAATGTTGAAGCTAAGGATGGCGTAATGCAGGCGAAAATCATAGCGGAGACAGAGGCGGCAAAGAATGCTATAGAGAATAATTTGGCCGTGCTCAAAGAGAATTTTTCTAATCAGGAGCTTAAGGTTGAGGCAATTGAGGTTATGGTTGCCACATACGATTTCTTCAGAGAGGATACCAACGAGGAGTTTGAAGGTCAGGAGCAGGCAAATGATACTTCAAAATCTGTAGGTGGAATAAATGTTAATAGCATTGGTGAAGAGGAGCTTACTGAGGAAGAAGAATTAGAAGTAGAGATTATGAAAGCAAAAGGAAATACTGTAAGTTATACAGTGTAACCGGAAAGGAGAAGATATGGCAGATTCAGTTATAAGTAATATTACAACACAAAGTTCCAATTATACTCCTGCTGCAAAAAAGGATACAAATGCCAATGATTTGGATAAGGATGCTTTTTTACAGTTGCTTGTTACTCAGATGCAGTACCAGGATCCGCTTAATCCGGGTGATAGTACAGAATATATGTCACAGCTGGCTCAGTATTCATCTCTCGAAGCTACAATGAATATCAGCTCAACTCTTGATAAGGGTAATGCTTTAAATCTTGTAGGTCAGTATGTAATTATGAATACTACTGACTCAGCAGGTAATTCTGATATGATTAGTGGTTTGGTTGAATATGCAACTGTAAAGGATGGAGAGGTTCTTCTCTCAATAAATGATACATATTATCCTGCAGAGGATTTGGATTCTGTTGTTGATTACGATTATTATCTTTATCTTCAGGGTGTTGCAGGTGACAAGCTTGAAGAACAACAAGGTCAGCAGAATCAGACAGCTACAGAGAATGGTTCTACAGAAGAGGCTTAGGTTTAGTCAGGAGGCGGTTTTATGAACGGATTAGGAGATAGAATCTATTCCATAGAGCAGGCTACAGACTTACTTAACAAGAACAAAAGCATAGGTAAAAATAGTAGCATACAAGCTACTTCATCATTTCAAGAGATATTTAATCAACAGGTAAAAGCATCTAAGGTTAATGAGGAAACCGTTAAGTTTTCTAAACATGCTAATGAAAGATTGGAAAGTAGAAATATTAATCTATCTACAGAGCAGATGAGCAGACTTAATGAGGGAGTATCTAAGGCTAGAGATAAGAGTATCAATGATTCTTTGGTTATGATGGATGACCTGGCTTTTATAGTGAATATCAAGAACAATATTGTAGTAACTGCTTTGGAATCAAATGATGAAAGCAACGTCTTTACAAATATTGACGGAGCGGTAATTGTATAGTAACTGTTAACACAGCCGGACCAATATGGAGGCTGTTATCCCGGAATGACAGAAGGGATAGAGATTATAAAAAATATTGGAGGACAACATTATGATGAGATCACTTTATTCTGGTGTTGCAGGTCTTAAGACTCACCAGACAAAAATGGACGTAATAGGTAACAATATAGCTAACGTTAATACAATCGGTTTCAAATCATCCTCTGTACTTTTCAGAGATGTTTTGTATCAGACAACATCAACAGCGACAGGCGCTACTTCTAATACCGGTGGTACTAATGCATCCCAGATAGGTCTTGGTACTCAGGTATCATCTATTGCAACAACAGTTACTGAGAATGGAGCTGCTCAGAGTACTAATAACCCATATGACCTTATGCTTAATGGCGAGGACTTCTTCATCGTAAGTCGTGGCGGAGTTAATAACTTTACTAAGGTTGGTAACTTTAGTGTAGATGGAGCAGGATGTCTTGTTACAAGTAATGGTTATCAGGTTATGGGTTGGCAGGTTGATCCGGAGAATCCATCAGAGATTAAGAAGGATACTGTATCAGCTCTTTATCCTGAGAGCGAGGCAAATAAGGTTTCTTCTCCTGAGCAGACAACAGATGCGTATATGACAGGAAATATTGATTTGACAGACCCAGACCTTACATCAACTGATGGTGCAGCCATCTCAATGTCAATATATGATGCTCTTGGTTATAGCTACACTGTAAAGTTTAAGCTTACTCAGGACGAGAATCAGGCTGATGATTCACTTTACAACCTTGAAATTATGTCTGTTAAGGATGCTAACAATGTGGAGATTTTAGGCGCTGATGATGCTTCTACAGAGGATATTGAGGAGGGTGGATACACAGCGACTATAGCAGGCAAGAACTCGATTCAGATTAAGTTTGATCCGGATAGTGGTGCTTTTGAATATGTAGGAGAAGAGGATGTATCTGCAGCGCTCTTGGAGATTACTCCGAATTCAGCGGAAAAGGGTGATGTATTTACTTCTTACGTAAATGGTGAGCCTGTGCAGGGTGTAAATATTGATTTCTCAAATCTTACAATGTTTGAATCTGATGGCCAGTCAACTGCTAAGATGGTACGTGGTACTACAGAGTCAACCGGATGTGGTAGAGCGATGGGTAAGCTTAGTGATGTAAGTATTGATACATCAGGTAAGATTTTTGGAGTATACAGTAACGGTGAGACAAAGCTTTTGGGACAGATTGCAGTAGCAAGATTTACAAACCCTATGGCTCTTGAGTCTATTGGAGACAGTATGTATACTACAACTCAGAACTCAGGAGACTTTGATGGAATTGGAACATCTGTTGATGATGGTGGCGGTTCCATGACACAGGGAGTTTTGGAGATGTCAAATGTTGACCTTTCTGCAGAGTTCACAGAGATGATTACAACTCAAAGAGGATTCCAGGCAAACTCACGTATTATAACAACTTCAGATACTATGTTAGAAGAGCTTGTAAATCTTAAGAGATAGTGTAAAGTAAGCAAATAAAATGGGAAGATCTTAAATCTAAAAAAATGTCGGATTTAGGGTCTTCCTGTTGTTATTTTTGTAGACATAAAAATGGTATTATGCTATAATAGTCCTAACTGTAGTGTCGATAATTATGGAGTTTTTTCGAGGTGGCTGTATGATAGAGGTTACAAGGCTTAGAGGAGCAAAGATAATAATCAATGCAGAGCTTGTTGAAAGTGTTGAGGAGACTCCCGATACTGTTATTACCCTTACTAGCGGAAAGAAGTTTGTAGTTTCAGAAAGCAGTAAGGAAGTGGTTGATTTGGTTGTTGATTACAAGAGAAAGATACATATGGCTTATTAATATAAGTGGTTTATGAGACTTGAATTATATGTATATAGAGGTGAAGAACATTGGATTTAGCTACATTGATTGGTATGATAGCGGGCTTTGCGCTTATGATATTTGGTATGGTATGGGGTAAGGATTTCAGTGCTGTACAAAACTTTTTGGATATGCCGTCAGCCCTTATTACCTTTGGCGGTTCTATAGGGTGTATTTTATCTATGAATCCGATAAAGGATTTTGTTAATGGATTAAAATCTATAACTCTTGTTTTTAAAGTCCCAAAGGCTAATGAAACCGAGACAATTAAGACTATAATAGAGCTTTCTAACTTAGCAAGAAGAGAGGGCTTGCTTGCCCTTGAGGAATCTTCTAATACTCTTGAGGATGAGTTTATGAAGAAGGGTATTATGCTTATAGTGGATGGTACCGACCCGGAGCTCGTTAGAAGTATATTAGAAGCTGAGATGATAAATATAGATGCCAGACACCAAGGTAATATCGGATTTTGGAAGAATCTTGGTGCTATGGGACCTGCTTGGGGTATGATTGGTACCCTTATAGGTCTTATAAACATGCTTAAGGATCTTTCTGACCCTGATTCAATCGGTCCTAATATGGCAGTTGCTCTTGTTACAACACTATATGGTTCCGTGCTTGCCAACTGGATATGTGCTCCTGTTGCCAATAAGCTTGGTGTTCAGAATGAGACAGAGATCAAACTTAAAGAGGTTATGATAGAGGGAATTCTCTCGATACAGGCTGGAGAGAATCCGAGAGTTATAGAAGAAAAGCTTAAGTCATTCCTTTCTCCTGCAGATAGAAAGGGCTTTGGCGATGAAGGTGGTGCTTAATTATGGCTAAGAGAAAAGAACAACCGCCAGAGGAAGGCTCACCAGCGTGGATGGCCACCTTTAGTGATCTTATGAACCTTTTGCTTTGCTTCTTCGTATTGCTTTTTGCCAGCTCAACTATGGATGAGGGCAAGATTCAGAAGATTGCAGCATCCTTTGACAATGTAACCTTTAGTGTGCTTGATCAGGGCTCCATCTCCTTAGTTGAAGGCGGAATGCTGTCAGGTGGTGTTAGTCAAGTGCCAGATGCTAACGCGGTTCTTACAGAAGCTGGAAAAAATATCGAAGATAATTCTGGAGATGAGGCATCCTCATCATCTACAGATGCGGAGATGCTTTCTGATGAGGAGCTTAAACAAGAGCTTGATAAACGAGGAGAGGAACAGTCGGAGGAGATGTACAATGAGGTTGTACAGATGGCTGAGTCCTACAGTATAGATACTATAATAAGCATTGATTACAATGAACAATACGTAGAATTGGATTTGAATGGCTCTATTCTATTTGATTCCGGATCAGCACAGATTAAGGAGGATTCAAAGATGTTCCTTCAGAAGATTGCAAGAATCCTTACTAAGTACAAATACTGTATCATAGAGATAGAGGGACATACTGATAATGTTCCGATTTATTCAGCTCAGTACTCAAGTAATAGAGAGCTATCATCAGAGAGAGCCAGAAATGTATATGAATACATTATGGATCAGGAGGATTTTATAGATGCTAATATGAAGATAGCGGGCTATGGCGAGAGCAGACCTGTTGCATCTAATGCAACAGAAGAGGGCCGGGCAAAGAATAGAAGAGTAACCATAAAGATATATAACAAGCAGAATTCATCATATTAAAGGAGTAACCATAGAGTACTATGAAGAAAAATCTTATAACAGTGCTGATACTTGCACTATGTATAATTAACCTTGCGTTTAATATTTTGTTAGTATTTACTTTTGTTCCTTCTGTTAAGAAGACTAACAAGCTGGTAGGTGATATTATGGCTGTGCTTGATCTTGAGATGTCATCACAGAATGCAGGAGCTAATGGCTTCGATGTGAGTAATCTGTCTCCATTCCAGTTAGAGCAGAGTAATCCTATAAATCTTGCATCAGATGGAACAGGGGAGCTTCATGTTGTACAGTATGGTCTTACTATAAATCTTGATAAGACAGCTGCTGATTACACAGCTGTGTCGACTAACCTGACCAATTCAACATCACTTGTATATGATATGACTAGAAATATAATTGGTAAGTACACTTATGAGCAGGTTATAGATGTTAATGTTCAGAATCAGATCAAGGCTGAAATATTAGCATCATTAAAGGAGACATTTAATACAGAATGTATTTATTCTATTAGCTTCTATAATTGGGTAGCACAATAATTACTTGAATCGGGAGGCGAGAAACGTGGCAGACGTACTCTCACAAAATGAAATAGACGCCCTTTTAAAACAGCTTTCAACAGGTGAGTTAGATGTTGATGATATTGAGGAGAATAAAAGTGCTAAGGTAAAAGAATATGACTTCTCAAAGCCTGCTAAGTTTTCTAAGGAGCATCTTAGAACAATTGAAATTATATTCGAACATTTTGGAAGACTTCTCAGTAGTAACCTGCCGGCATATCTTCGTAAGAATGTTCAGATAGAGGTTATGAATTCCGAGGCGGTAATATATTCAGAGTTTTCAAATGCCCTTTCTAATCCGGTTTTGTTAGGTGTTGTTAATATGTCCCCCTTAAAGGGAAATATTATTATCGAAATGTCTACAAATGTAGGATATGCTATAATTGACAGATTGCTGGGTGGATTAGGAGAACCTTTGGAAAAACCACGAGATTTCTCAGAGATTGAGTTATCTATATTAGAGAGGATTTTCAATATTATTATAAGCCTACTAAGAGAACCTTGGAAGAATGTAGTAGAGATAGAACCGTTTTTGGAGAGAATAGAAACAAATTCTCAGTTCGCACAGATTATTTCTCCTACTGAGATGATTGCCATTGTTACAATCAATATTAACATCGGTGGCGTTCAAGGTCTTATGAATATATGTTTACCATTTATGACATTAGAGGATGTTATGGACAAGCTCAATACAAAGTATTGGTTCTCTACTATGCAGAATAAGGATGAATCAAGCTATGCTGATGTTATTGAGACAGCTATCAATAAAGCTCTTGTACCTGTATCTGCATATTTGGGCAAGAGTCAGATTACGGTTATTGATTTTGTAAATCTTCAGGTTGGAGATATTATAAAGCTTGATAGGAATGTAGAGGATGAACTTGATGTATATGTTGGAAATATAGTTAAGTTCAAAGCATTGCCTGGTTCCTTTAGCGATAATTACGCAGTTAAGATTACAGAAATATATAGAGAGGAGGAATAAAGAATATGGACGGACTATTATCTCAAGAAGAGATTAATGCTCTGATCGGCGGTGGAATGGCAAATACATCCGGTGGTGGTTCAGGAACACTTTCTGATTCAGAGAAGGACGCATTGGGAGAGATATCCAACATATGTATGGGTACTGCAGCAACAACACTTTATTCCTTGGTTAACCAAAAGGTTGTTATTACTACACCTGTTGTAAAGATAACAAGGTGGGAAGAATTGACAGCTGATTATGCAAGACCATGCGTTTTTATTAACATTTATTATAAAGAGGGTATAGATGGAAATAACGTTCTTATTCTTAAAGAGGATGACGTTAAGATAATCACAGACCTTATGATGGGAGGAGACGGATTAAATCCTGCTCCAGAGCTTTCAGAGCTTCATTTTAGTGCTATATGTGAAGCTATGAACCAGATGATGGGTTCGTCAGCTACATCACTTTCATCAATGCTTAATACTAAGATTGATATTAGTCCACCGGAGGCGGACTTGGTTGATATGGCTGGAGACATAGATGAGGCAAAGGTTACAGATTTCATGAAGAGGGAGTTCGCATGTGTAACCTTTAGGATGACAATAGGAGATTTGGTTGATAGTACTATAATGCAACTTTACCCTATTGAGCTTGCTAAGGAGCTTTATAGAAGATTTTCAGGAGAGGCTGATGAGCCTGCACCGGAGCCAGCTAAGACGCCGGAGCCACCAAAGGCATCACCTGCTCCACAGCAGACAGCTCCAGCACAGCAAACACCACCTGCTATGGATCCAAGTATGATGAATCAGCCTATGATGGGTCAGCCTATGATGGGTCAGTCTATGATGATGGGCCAACCTATGATGATGGGTCAACCTATGATGATGCAACCTGATGTAAATGTTCAGAATGTTCAGTTTCAGGCTTTTAATCCTATGGTAAATCCTGTAACTCAGCAGGAAAACATAGAGCTTATAATGGATGTTCCACTTGAAGTATCAGTTGTGTTAGGTAGAACAAGGAAATCCATTAAGGAAATATTAGAGTTTGCTCCAGGTACTATAATCGAGCTTGATAAGCTTGCCGGAGAGGCCATAGATGTAATGGTTAATCAAAAGCTTGTTGCTAAGGGTGAGGTTGTAGTAATTGAGGAGAGCTTTGGTATAAGAATCACAGAGATTATAAAAGAAAAACTATAACGAAAAAATATAACATAAAGGAGTAAAAGTTATGGCAAAAAGTATTTTAATATGTGATGATGCGGCATTTATGAGAATGATGATTAAGGACATATTAGTTAAGAATGGATACAATATCGCAGGTGAGGCTGAGAATGGTTTGAAGGCTGTTGAAAAGTACAATGAGACTAAGCCAGATCTTGTTCTTATGGATATCACTATGCCTGAGATGGATGGTATTCAGGCATTAAAGAAGATTAAGGCTGCAGATCCTAATGCAAGTGTTGTTATGTGTTCAGCTATGGGTCAGCAGGCTATGGTTATTGAGTCTATTCAGTCTGGAGCGAGAGACTTTATCGTTAAGCCTTTCCAGCCAGACAGAGTTATTGAGGCTGTTAAGAAGGCAGTAGAGTAATATGTACATTTTATTATCAGGGAATCACAGGGATGGTTCTCTATATAATGTAATATCCTTAATATTAATGTTTGCCTTTGTATTGTTTTTAGCTTATCTGACTGCAAGATTAGCAGCTAAACTACAGGGTAATCCTATAAATAAAAAGGCCAATATTAAGATAATTGATTCAATGAGACTGGGAGGTAATAAATTTATTTCCATAGTTAAAATTGGAGAGAATTATTATGCTCTTGGATTTGGTAAGGATGAAATTACTATGATAGATCGTCTAGATAAGGATAGTATTCAACTTCCAAGTGATACAAGTGAGAGTGAAAAGAAAAGCTTTAAGGATATTATTTCAGATTTGAATAATAAAAACCAACAAGACAATATAGATAAAAAGTAGGTAGTTATATGAGATATGCAAAGCTGCGCAAATTAATATTATTACTTTTAATTCCGCTTGCTTTTATAGTCGTATTTTCAGGTTCAAGCACTTATGCTACCACTGTTACTCCAGAAACAGAAGCTGAAGAGGGGCTGGATGAGGCTATTATCGATGACGAGGAGGATGGTTTGTCCGTAGGATTAACCTTAAATTCCAATTCTGATGATACCACCTTGTCTGGAACTCTTCAGATTTTATTGGTTATTACAGTAATTTCATTAGCTCCATCGATATTAGTTATGGTGACTTCCTTTACGAGGATTGTTGTTGTTTTAAGCTTTACGCGAACAGCCTTAGGTACACAGTCTTCTCCACCTAATAATGTATTGATAGGGCTCTCGTTGTTTTTAACCCTTTTTATTATGAGTCCAATTTTCCTGCAGATAAAAGAAAATGCAATTGACCCATTGAGCAGGAATGAGATAACTCAGGAGGAAGCATTGGATGCGTGCGTGGACCCGTTAAAGGAATTTATGCTAGAGCAGGTAAGGCAAGAGGATTTAAGATTGTTTATGGACATTGCTAAGGTAGATACCGTGGAAAGTGCTGATGAACTATCCCTTACGGTTGTTATACCTGCATTTATAATAAGTGAGCTAAGAGCCGCATTTATTATAGGATTTTTGATTTATATACCATTTATTATTATAGATATGGTTGTAGCATCGGTGCTTATGTCTATGGGTATGATGATGCTTCCACCAACTACCATTTCTATGCCGTTTAAGATATTGCTGTTTATTTTGGCTGATGGATGGAATTTGGTAATAGGAGAATTAGTTAATTCATTTAATTTCTGATAAGAGGTGATTTTCGTGACAACAGGAGAAGTTGTTGATATTGCCAGCCGTGCAATATGGATTATAATTGAATGTGCAACACCCCTTCTGTTGGTGTCACTTATAGTAGGACTTATTATAAGTATTTTTCAGACCGTTACGTCTATTCAGGAGCAAACACTTACCTTTGTTCCAAAGATATTGGTAATGTTTTTGATGATAATACTTACAGGAGACTGGATGTTGAATCTTATACTATCCTTTATGAGAGATTTGTGGAGTCAGTTCGGTGAATTCGTGAGGTGATAAGCTATGGATTTAACTATACAAACTCTTAAGCTTGAAGCCTTTTTGACTATGTTGGTTAGAATTGCATGTTTTGTAGCCATTGCCCCTGTTTTTGGACATAAGAGTATAAATGGAAGGATGAGGGTACTTATAGCTGCCTGTATAGCTCTTACAGTATTTACGGCTATGGATCCTGAGATGCCGGAGTATTATTCTGTTTTTGGATTTTCCTTTATACTTCTAAAGGAAGCTGCTGTGGGACTTAGTCTGGGATTTGTTTCCAGCCTTGTTATGTCTATTATACATATGGCAGGAGAGTTTATTGATAGAGAGATGGGACTTTCCATGGCACAAAGCTTTGATATTAATACAGGAGTAATGACCACTATTACATCAAATCTATATGATAAGATGATTTTTTTGATTATTCTGGTTTCAAACCTTCATTTTTATATACTTAAAGCTATAGTCCGTTCCTTTGAGCTAATTCCACTGGGTGGATTTAGTATGAATATGCCATTTATGTATGACCAGGTTTTGGGGTTTATAGTAGAATTCTTTGTTATAGGTTTTAGAATTGCGATGCCTATATTTGTTGCAGCAACAATACTTAATATCATATTGGGAGTTATGACTAAGAGCTCTCCTCAGATGAATATGTTTGCTATTGGTATTCAAATGAAGGTGATTCTTGGAATGCTTGCTTTATCTATAATGATATTGTTTGTTCCTAATATTACCACTTACCTGATGGAGAAAATGGACAGTATGTTAACCGGTCTGCTAGGAGGAATGTAGCTTGTTGATACAAGAAGATGTATTGCTTCAATTGAATCTGCAGCTTTTTGCTGATGAAGGCGGAGAGAAAACAGAGGAAGCAACTGCAAAAAAAATCGAGGATTCCAGAAAGGAAGGCCAGGTTGCAAAGAGTAAAGAAATATCCACAGCTGCAACCCTGCTTGCAGTTTTTTTATCTCTTAAGATGTTTATGGGCTTTCTTGGAGAGCGAATGGTGGAGGTTTTCTTTGCATTTATCAATGAAGCAGATGATTATTCGAGAGGTGCATTTAATTCTATTACAGTAGTTCAAATACTTACAGAAGCCATAATATATATTGTTATCACATGTCTACCATTTTTTATTGTGGCGCTGGTTGTATCTTTCTTAGCTCAAAAGGTACAGTTTAAATGGATGGTTACAAGTAAGCCTTTACAACCGAAGTTAAGTAAGCTTAACCCTATATCCGGATTTAAGAGAATGTTTTCTAAGCAGGCTTTGTTTGAGCTACTTTTATCCATAGTTAAAATAGTGCTTATTTTTGCAGTTTGTTACTCGGTGATTAAGGATAATCTTTCGGTTTTGCTTACCTTGTATGATATTGAAATCATAGATTCCCTGGGAATATTGTTTGACTTAGTAATGGATTTAGGAATAAAGATATCACTTATATATTTTGTCCTTGCTCTTGCAGATTTGGTATTTCAGAAGCTTAAGCATAAAAAAGATCTTAGAATGACAAAACAGGAAGTTAAGGATGAATATAAGAATCAAGAGGGAGATCCGAAGATTAAATCACAGCAAAGACAAAGGATGCAACAGGCTTCCAGAAGAAGAATGATGCAAAGTATTCCGGAGGCAGATGTTGTAATCACCAATCCAACCCATTTTGCGGTTGCACTAAAATATGACAATACAGTAAATCAGGCACCGATTGTAACTGCTAAAGGTGCAGATTATTTAGCTTTTAAGATAAAAGATATAGCAAAAGAGAATAATGTGGAGATAGTAGAGGATAAACCACTTGCCAGAATGCTGTATCACAATGTGGATATTGGTAGAGAAATACCTGAAGAGCTTTATCAGGCGGTAGCTGAGATATTAGCTCATATTTATAGCAGTAAAACTAAGGTCAGCTAATATTTGGATATAAAACAGTTATGAAAGGAGGTAGAAGTAATGAAGAAGAATGATATATTTATAGGAATATATTTGCTTGCAGCAATAGTATTTCTTATTATCCCAATTCCTTCAACTTTACTTGATATATTAATTCTTTTTAATATATCTCTATCTCTTATTATTGTATTTAACTGTCTGTTTACCAGTGAAACTCTAAATATGTCGGGTTTCCCTACTTTGTTACTTTTTACAACTATTTTTAGAATATCACTTAATGTATCCTCGACAAGACTTATACTTACAACCGGTGACCCGGGAGAGGTTGTTATGGTTTTTGGTTCCTTCGTAGGTGGAGGTAATCTTGTAATTGGCGCTATAGTTTTCGTTATTCTTGTTTTGGTACAGATGATGGTTATCAATAAAGGTTCTGAAAGAGTATCAGAGGTTACAGCCAGATTTACACTTGATGCTATGCCTGGAAAACAGATGGCTATTGATGCGGATCTTAACTCAGGAGCAATTACTGATCAGGAGGCTATTGTAAGAAGACAGAAGATTCAAGAGGAATCAGCTTTCTTTGGAGCCATGGATGGTGCTTCTAAGTATGTTAAGGGAGATGCCACTGCCGGTCTGATAATTACGGTAATAAATATAGTTGGTGGACTTGTTATGGGTGCTACAACTATGGGGATGACTATTGGTGAGGCTTTGCAGCACTTTACAATACTTACAATAGGTGATGGTCTTGTATCACAGATACCATCTATGCTTATATCACTTTCAACAGGTATTCTCGTAACTAAGGCTTCTAAGGAGGAGAATATAGGTGATATTCTGGTAGGTCAGCTGTTTAGTATACCTAAGGTTCTTCTTATGGTAGGTATCACTATGATAGGATTAGGAGCTTTAACACCACTTAGCTTTGGATTCTGTGGAGCCTATGGTATTTTGTTTATAGTCTTATCATTTGCCATCAAGGGAGGTCAGGAAGAGAAGGCTATTAAGGAGGAAGTGGAAGAGGAAGAAATTCAGGCAGACGAGGTGAGACGACACGAGAATGTAAACTCACTTCTGCAGGTTGACCCTATTGAATTGGAGTTTGGTTATGGTATAATACCTTTAGCGGATGTAAATCAGGGCGGAGATTTGCTTGATCGAGTTGTTATGATTCGTAGACAGATTGCCCTTGAATTAGGTGCTGTCGTACCTATTATAAGATTAAGAGACAACATTCAGCTTAATCCTAATCAATATATTATTAAGATTAAAGGTATCCAGGTTAGTGAGGGTGAGATATTATTTGATCATTATATGGCTATGAATCCGGGATATGTGGAAGATGAGATTACGGGTATTCCTACATTTGAACCTGCGTTCCATCTTGAGGCTATGTGGATTACAGAATCACAGAGAGAAAGAGCGGAGTCTCTAGGATATACAGTTGTAGATCCGCCATCTATTATTGCGACACATTTGACTGAGATTATAAAAAAGCATTTAGATGAGTTACTTACCAGACAGGATGTTCAGAATCTCATCGATAATATTAAAGAAACAAATAAAACTCTTGTGGATGAGCTTGTTCCAAAGCTTCTTGGAGTTGGTGATATTCAGAAGGTATTACAAAATCTCCTTAGAGAAGGTATATCAATAAGAGATCTGATATCTATATTTGAGACCTTGGCAGATTATGCAGCCACAAGCAGAGATACAGATATACTTACAGAGTACGTTAGACAAGCTCTAAAAAGAGCTATTTCCAGTAAGTACTTTGGTGATGGAGATATGACCTCTGTTGTTACCCTTGATCCAAAGGTGGAGCAGATGATTATGTCTTCCATAAAACAAACAGAGCAGGGAGCTTATATTTCCCTTGACCCTGCTATAACAAAGAAGATTCTTAAGAATACAGAGGTGGAGCTTCAGAAGCTTGAAAATAAAGGTCAGGCACCGATTATTATCACATCGCCTATTGTGAGAATGTATTTTAAGAAGCTTACCAATGATTACTTTAATGACTTGATAGTAATCTCATATAACGAGATAGATTCTAATATAGAATTAAAATCTGTAGGAGTAGTGACAGTAGATGATAATTAAAAAATACAATGCAAAAACTAAAGAAGAGGCTATGCTTATGGTAAAGGATGAATTGGGTCCGGATGCCATTGTTATGAATATAAAGACGATTTCGCCTAAGGGTTTATTTTCTATATTTAAGAAATCCAGAGTCGAGGTTACTGCTGCTATAGATGACAGTATTTCTGAGAAAAAATTGGATACAAACAAAGTGCTGACTGTTTCTAAAAATGAAGAGCATGGTTCAGACTTCATTAAGGGATTTGCATCATCTACTAATTATAGTGACGATGCAAAAAATGCCATCGAAGAGAAAATTAATAATATAGCATTGCTTTTAGAGGAGCAGATGAGACTTAAGGAAGAGCAGGAGAAAAAGCTTAGTGCTATGGCTGCTTCTAAGGAATTTTCTAAGGAATTGTATGAGAAGGAGGCTCCAATAGTTAAAGAAGAGGAAAAAACTATAGATAACAAGGTTGTAGAGCTTGTTAAGGAACAGCTTCTTGACAATGAGGTGTTAGAAAATCATGCAGATGGTATAATAAGAGAATTTGCTTCTGAGTCCGGAAATGTTCCTATTGATAATATTTTATCAAAGGTATATCAGAAGATAGTGCTTAAATTAGGTGAAATAAAACCACTTCAAGCCAGTGAAAGTAAACCTAAGATAGTTTTCTTTGTGGGAAATACCGGAGTTGGAAAAACAACAACTATGGCAAAGCTTGCATCTAAGGTTATGCTTGAAGAAAAAAAGAAGATTGCCATGGTGTCTGTTGATACATATAGAATAGCAGCTATTGATCAAATAAAGACTTATGCCAATATATTATCAGTTCCTATGGAGGTTGTGTATACTCCGGAGGAGATGATGAATGTAGTTGAGAAGCATAAGGATTGTGATTATATTTTTGTGGATACAGCGGGTCGTTCTCATAGAAATGAAGAGCAAAAGCGTGACTTGAAGGAGATAGTAGACTCTGTTAAGGATTATGAGAAGGAAATATATTTGGTTGTAAGTGCGACAGTTAAATATAATGACCTGAAAAGTATATCTAAGACATATGATGATATGTTTTCATATAAGCTTATTTTTACTAAGCTTGATGAAACAAGGGGATGGGGTAACATATTGAATCTAAAGCTTGATACAGGAAAAGATTTGTCCTATGTTACATGGGGACAGAATGTTCCTGATGATATAGGAGAAGTAAACCCACAGATTATTGCTAAAAAGCTGTTGGGAGGTGCTAATTAATGGATCAGGCAAGCTCTTTAAGACAGAAGGTTCAGGAGTCCGGTGAAGCAAGTAACGCCAGAGTAATAGCAGTAACCAGCGGAAAGGGCGGAGTTGGAAAAACAAGTCTCTCTGTTAATCTGGCTATGGAGATGGCTGCCTTGGGAAAAAAGGTAGTTATATTTGATGCTGATTTTGGACTTGCCAATGTTGAGGTAATGCTTGGCATCAGACCGACACATAATCTTTTGGATTTGATACACAATAACAAAACTATGCCTGAGATTATAACAAAAGGACCTATGGGGATAGGATTTATCTCAGGTGGTTCAGGAGTATCAGAGTTGGCATCTCTTGACAAGAATAGCATAAAGCTACTTATCACTGAGATGGTAAAGCTGGATAAGATGTATGATGTTGTAATTATAGATACAGGTGCGGGAATTACAGATTCAGTTATGGAATTCGTTATGGTGAGTCCGGAGGTATTGCTTGTGGTTACTCCGGAGCCTACTTCTATAACAGATGCATATTCCCTGCTTAAGGTTCTTAGAAGAAAGGATGATTTTAATCCTCTCTATAAGAGTATAAAGGTTGTATCTAATAGAATCACTGAGGATGATGAAGGAGAAGAGATTTTCGGAAAGATTAATACTGTATCTTCTAAGTTTTTGAATACTAAGCTGGAATATTTGGGTTCGGTGCCACAGGATAAAAGTGCATCTTTGGCCATTATAGAACAAAAACCTGTTGTTTCAGCTTATCCAAATTGTCAGGCAACAAAGGCAATTAAGGAGCTGGCAGCCAAACTCCTTGATAATGAACAAGAGGAATATAAGAAGAAAGATGGTATAGCGAAGGTATTTTTGGACTTTATAAAGTTTAGAAAGCGTTCAAGATAGTATAAAAAAGGGGTATGTATGGGAATATCGGTAGGAAATAAAATTGAACTGGTAATGTTAGATGACATTATTAGAAATGAAAAGAATAAAAAGGTTTATGTCAGCAAGATATATGATATTTTGCCTGGAAATAAGCTTCAGATAGCTATGCCTATTTTTGAGGGTAAGATAGTTCCCTTGAGTGTAAGTGACAAGTATTCTGCATGTTTTTACACAGATAAGGGATTGTTGCAGTGTAATGTAATAGTTACATCAAGATATAAGGATGGTCATATGTTCTTTCTTGAGGTTTTAATTTTAGGACAGCTTGAGAAGGTACAGAGAAGACAATTTTACAGATATATGTGTAAGGTGGGCGCAAAGATTAGAGTGGTTTCAGATGAGGAATATGAGACAGGCAAGCCTGAAGGAGAGGTTATCTCAGAGGACGACTTAGAGTGGCAGGACGCCAGAATTCTTGATATCAGTGGCGGTGGTGCTAAGATTTATCAAAGACAATTTTTAGATAAGAATGAAATCGTGAAGATTAAATTCGTTTTATCAGTTGCGGACTTAAGCTTTAGATTTAGCTTGTTTGCAAGAGTGCTTGGAAGTGTACATGTTCAAAATCATTCGGAGATAATAGAACAAAGATTAGAGTTTATGAAGATAGACCCGGATGACAGGGATAATATAATTAAGTACATCTTCGAAAGTGAAAGATTAAATAGAGCAAGAGAAATGGGAATGATGTAATGAAAAAAGTTCTGGTTATAGATGACTCTGCACTTATGAGAAGGGTTATGTCTGATATAATTAGTAATACAAATGAATATATTGTTGCCTATACTGCCTCAAATGGTGTTGAAGGTCTTCGTATTATTGAAGAAAAAAAGGATATTGTTGCAATATTTTGCGATATGAATATGCCTAAGATGAATGGTTTAGAGCTACTGAAGAATATTAAAGATAAGGGTATAGATACCCCTTTCATTATATTTAGTGCTCAAGATGATGCCGCAGATACATTTAAAGCTTTAGAGCTGGGTGCTATGGAATTTATAAAAAAGCCGAGCAGAATATTTGTGGATGTTGAATTCAGAGAAAGGGTAAACAAAGCATTATTTATTGCAAGCTCTATAAATGATAGAGAGGGTGTGGATGCTACATATAAAAATCATGGTAAGGCTCAATCTAAAACAGTGAATTCTGCAATAGAAAAGAAAACTACTGTGGTACAGAATATAACCACTCCGGTCACAAAAGCAATAGCTTCTAGCTTGGAAGTCGAACACGCAAAGTTAAAAACAAGAAAACTGGTTGCTTTGTGCTGTTCAACAGGAGGTCCAAAGGCTTTACAGGCGGTTGTTCCCAAATTACCTAAAAACCTGGCGGCACCTGTACTTATAGTTCAGCATATGCCTGCAGGCTTCACAGATACTATGGCACATAGATTGAATGAGCTTAGCAAGATAAGTGTTAAGGAGGCTGCTGAGGGAGATGTTTTAAGATGCGGAGAGGTGTATATTGCTAAAGGTGGTACACATCTTGCGGTTAAAGAGGAACGTGGTAAGGTGTCAATCTATTTTGATGATACACCGCCTATAGGAGGCTTAAAGCCTTGTGGCAACATAATGTATAGTAGCATATGCAATCTTTTTGCTTACGATGAGATTGTATGTGTTGTGTTAACAGGTATGGGCGCAGATGGTACGAAGGGTATTACAGAATTAGCCGGACATAAAAAAATTCATGTAATAGCTCAGGATGAAAAGTCCAGTACGGTCTACGGTATGCCGAAAGCAATATATGAGTCTGGGCTAACAGACGTTGTATGTGATCTGAATATGATAGCGGAAGAAATTATTAAGAAAGTAGGGGTGCTATAATGGATTTAAGTCAATATCTTGAAATTTTTATTGATGAGACAAAAGAACATTTGCAGACACTTAATGATCAGGTTCTTATACTTGAGGCGGAGCCTGAGAATATTGATACTGTAAATGAGATTTTCCGTGCTGCTCACTCACTTAAGGGTATGGCAGGAACAATGGGCTTTAAGAGAATGCAGAGACTTACTCATGATATGGAGAATGTGTTCTCAGAGGTTCGTAACGGAAAGCTGAATGTTAATGCTGACATGGTAGATATAGTGTTTAAGTGCTTGGATGCCATAGAGGGTTATTTAGCGAACATTGTTGAATCATCAGATGAGGGAACTGAGGACAATGAGGAGTTGATTGGCTTACTTAATGCAGCCCTTGAGGGTAAATGCGATACAGGAGAGCCGGAGGTTGTTGCTGAGACTCCGAAGGAGACAGCTCCTGCAGGAAGTGAAGAGCGTAAAAAGTATCTTCAGATTCCTATAGCTGATTTTGAAAAGAATGCTATGAATGAAGCTAAGGCTAATGGTATGCATGTGTATGCAACTACTGTTTACATTCAGGAGAGCTGTCTGCTTAAGGCGGCAAGAGCATTTCTTGTATTTAAGGGCTTAGAAGGCAAGGGAGAGATAATTAAGTCTGTTCCTAGTGTTCAGGACATAGAGGATGAAAGATTTGATTTTGATTTCTCAATGTTTATTCTTTCAGAGAAGCCTATTGAAGAGATTAAGAAGATTATAGAGAATGTATCTGAAATCGAAGAGGCGGTTATCGAGGAGTTTGAGATACCGGATGAGGTTCAGGATACAACACCGGTAGCAACTGAAGAAGTTAAGACAGAGGTAAAGGCTGTTGCAGAGAAGAAGGAAGAGAAGAAGCCTGCAGCTTCAGGTAGCAAGTCATCAAAGCCTGTTGTTAATCGTTCTGTAAGAGTTGATATTGAGAAGCTTGATGACCTTATGAATCTTGTGTCTGAGCTTATTATCGCTAAGAATGGACTTGTTTCAGTTACCGGCGAGTCAAAGTCTCTTGACCAGGGCTTTAATGAGCAGATAGAGTATCTTGAGAGAGTAACTACTAACCTTCATGAGTCAGTTATGAAGGTTCGAATGGTACCTATCGAGAGTGTTGTTAATAGATTCCCACGTATGATACGTGACCTTTCTAAGAAGCTTAATAAGGATATGGAGCTTATTATGACTGGTGAGGACACTGAGCTTGATAGAACAGTTATCGATGAGATTGGTGATCCACTTATGCATATGCTTAGAAATGCAGCTGACCACGGTCTTGAGTCAACTATTGACAGATTAAAGATTGGTAAGCCAAAGGTTGGTACAATCAGACTTGATGCATATCAGGATGGAAATAATGTTACAATCGAGGTATCTGATGATGGTGCCGGTGTAGATGTTGAAAAGATTAAGCGCAAGGCTATAGAGAAGGGTACAATTACTGAGGAGCAGGCTGAGTATATGACAGAGAAGGAAGCTGTTGACCTTCTGTTTGCTCCTGCATTTTCTACTGCAGAGAAGATTTCTGACGTGTCAGGAAGAGGAGTTGGACTTGATGTAGTTAAGAATAAGATAGAGGGTCTTGGCGGTGATGTTGAGGTTGTAACAAAGCTTGGTGAGGGAACTAAGTTTATAGTAAGACTTCCTCTTACACTTGCTATTATTCAGGCTCTTATGATTAATATTTCTGATGAGATGTATGCACTTCCACTTAATTCTGTTGTTACAATCGAGGAGATTACACCAGACGATATTAAGTATGTGCAGACTAAGGAGGTTATTAACCTTCGTGGTACAGTTATTCCTCTTGTTAGACTTAATGAGGTGCTTGATATCGAGCCTCTTGAGAGAGATGAGGACGATGATGAGGGCATGATAGTTGTTATCGTTAAGAAGGGTGACAGACAGGCTGGTCTTGTTATAGATAAGCTTATCGGTCAGCAGGAGATAGTTATTAAGCCTTTAGGTAAGTACATTAGAGTTCCAAAGCTTATAAGTGGTGCTACAATTCTTGGAAATGGTGAGGTTGCACTTATAATTGACTCTAACACTTTAGTATAATGGAGGTGTGACGATGGATACTAATGCAGTAAGCAATGATACAAAACAGTATATAATGGTAAAGTTTGATAATGAGCAATATGGTATAGATATTACATATATTGATAATATTGTCAGACTTCAGTCCATAACTAGAGTACCTCATACACAGGAGTATTTCTTAGGTATAATAAATCTTAGAGGTGAAATTATGCCTGTTATGAGTATGAGAAGAAAGTTTGATCTTCCGGACAAGGAGAATACTAACGCTTCAAGAATTCTCATTGTAAAGTATGAGGGAAATGCAAAGATAGGTATGCTTGTTGATGAGGTTAAGGAGGTTGTTACCTTATCTGAGGCAGATGTGGAGAAGATTTCAGGAGATACAGTAGATTCTAACAGAGCTTATCTGGCAGGTGTTGGAAAGTACAATGATACACTTATTTCTCTTCTTAATATTGGAGCTATTATAAATGATATTGATAGTGAATTCTAGGAGATAGCTTATGAGCGAAAGATTATCGGAACAAGCATTTAATGCCTTAACTGAATTAGGTAATATTGGTGCCGGCAATGCAACAACATCGTTGTCGGTTATGATAAATACCAAGCTTACTATGTCTCCACCTAAGGTGGATATATATGACTTTAACTCCCTTGAAAGCATTTTGGGTGGTCCGGATGCTACAGTAATGGGAGTTCTAAGTACTATTGGCGGTGATATGAGTGCCATGATATTATTTGTTGTAGGTATGGATGATGCAGAGAATCTAGTAAAGGCTTTAATGGGTGATGGTGTAGAGTGGCATTCTGAGATGGGCATATCTGCTATAGGTGAGATTGCCAATATAATCATTGGCTCATATGTAGCATCCTTGGAGACGTTAACCGGGATGAAGATGAGGTATAGTCAGCCGGAATCATGTATTGATATGGCTGGAGCTATACTTAGTGTTCCGTGTATAGAGTTTGGTAAGATTAGTGATAAGGCGCTACTTATTAATTCGCAGTTTAAAGCAGGTGAAAAGGAGATAAATGGATATATTATGATGATGTCCGAGATTCATTCCTTTGATGCATTGCTGAATAAATTAGGTATTGGAGGCATTGATGAGTAATACAATCAAAGTCGGAATAGCAGACATGAATGTTTGCAAATCTCCTGATAAGATTACTACCATTGGCCTTGGTTCCTGTATAGGTGCTGTATTGTACGATAGTAATACTAAAACAGCCGGTTTGGTTCATGTGATGTTACCTGATAGTACTAAAATTAAAAATAATCAAAACAAAATGAAATTTGCTGATACAGGCATAGATTTACTGATTGAAAAGCTTGAAAGTATGGGAGTAAATCGAAGGAAT
Organism: Lachnospiraceae bacterium; assembly: GCA_017463225.1. Taxonomy (GTDB): domain Bacteria; phylum Bacillota; class Clostridia; order Lachnospirales; family Lachnospiraceae; genus Coprococcus_C. The sequence goes on from JAFTPO010000017.1 coordinate 48,886, forward strand.
ATCAAGGCTAAGATAGCGGGTGGTGCTAAGATGTTCTCCTTTACTTCGGGCTCGTCTGATATTGGCAATATTGGCAACAAAAATATTGAAGCAGTAAGAGCAAGGCTGAAAAGTCATAATATTAAAATTGTTAGTGAAGATGTTGGATTGGATTATGGTAGAACCATAGTGTTTGATACGGAAACCTGTGAGCTTTCGGTAATAAAAGCGGGTAAACAGGTTAATATTATTTAATCTTGAGGTAATTTAAGTTGGATTTAAAGGTGAAATATAGGTATGCCAGAGCTTTTGTGGTTTTGGTGGCCGCTTTAATTACATTAATACTTAATATCAAGTACGAGAGAGAGATTGTCCGTTCCTTGATTATTATGCTTGTTGTGATTATAGTATTTTATGTTATCTCTACCATTGCCATTGCTTTGATTGATAAGATAAGAACTATGGACACAAAGGTTGAAAAGGTTGAGGAAGAGGAAGCAGAGGAAGCACAGACCCAGGAGAATGAATCTAAGGAAAATGCTTAATTCTGATGTTAGAGAAGGTCATATAACGGACAAATAAGGGGTGTACGTGTAGATGGCAATTATTGACAATAAGGAAAGGCTTTGGATAGAGTATTCTCATTCCAAAACCAGTGCAATAAGAGAGCAAATAATAATTGAATATGTTCCCTTGGTTAAGGTTGTAGCCGGACGTCTTGCTATATATCTTGGATCCAATGTAGAGTATGAGGATTTGGTTAGCTACGGCATATTTGGACTTATTGATGCTATAGATAAGTTTGACTATGGTAAGGGTATAAAGTTTGAGACATATGCCAGTCTAAGAATAAGAGGTTCAATATTGGACCAGATTAGAAAGATGGATTGGATACCTAGGTCTGTAAGACAGAAGCAGAAGGCTATTGATGCGGCTATTAAGAAGCTGGAGACAGAGATAGGTCCTAACTACACTGATGAAGATATGGCTAGGGAGCTTGGTATATCTGATGATGAATATGCTTCATGGCTGGGACAGACAAATGTTTCCAACGTATCTTCGCTGGAGGACTTTGTAGAGCAGGGTAACGAGATTAGGTCAAGTGTTGTTCCTGGATATATGAGAGTTGAACCGGAAGCTGCTGTCGAGGAAAAGGAGCTTAAGGAAGCTCTTATGGAGGCTCTGGAGGCTTTGACTGAGAAGGAAAAGACGGTTGTTCTTCTATATTATTACGAAGAGCTTACACTGAAGGAGATAAGTAACGTTATGGATGTGTCTGAGTCAAGAGTATCTCAGCTTCATTCTAAGGCGTTAAAGAAGATGCGCGGATATTTAGGAGAAGATTTCGCAGTGTTAATGGGGTAGATGTTAATGAAATATAAGAATTCGTTCTTTAAAATTGAATTAAAGGAAGATGGTACATACTTGGACCTTTTTCCTCCGGTAAGCGATGGTAAAAGTCTGGATTTGAAAGAAATTACAGAATTTTTAGAGGGTAAGGGTGTACCTTTTAATGCGCTAGTTGTAAAGAAAGCGTTGGAATCTTTGTTAGATAAACCAATTAGAGTAAAGCTTACTGATACTAAGATTGAGAAGTTCGATGAGTCAGCCAAGATAACTATCTCATCTGATAATATGATTGCTTACGCAAGATTTTATCCTCCATCAACAGGCGGAAATCTGATGACAAAAAAAGAGATAATTGCTGAGCTTGAGAGAGTAAATGTATCCTATGGTATTGCCAGTAAGGTTATTGACGTTTTTCTTATGGCAAGACAGTATTGTCTTAATATACCAATTGCTAAGGGTACAAAGCCAGTGCCTGCGCAGGATACAAAGATTGAATATAAATTTAATACAAAGCCTCTTTCTAAGCCAAAGGTTTTAGAGGATGGTAGTGTTGATTTTCATGAGTTAAACCTATTTACAGGTGTAAATCAAGGTGATGTATTGGCTGTTCTCACTCCGCATACTATGGGTGAGCCTGGAAAGGATGTATTTGGACAGGTTGTACAGCCCAATAAACCCAAGATAAAGATTCTTAAATACGGAAGAAATATTAGTATTTCAGAGGACAGAACCGTAATTACCAGTATGGTAAATGGTAATGTTACTTTAGCCGATGATACTGTTTTTGTGTCTGACACTTATACTGTTGCGGCAGATGTTGATGCGTCAACAGGAGATATAGAATACGAGGGCAGTGTTATGATACCCGGAACCGTGAAAACCGGATTTACCGTTAAGGCCAAGGGTGATATACAGGTAAATGGCGTTGTTGAAGGTGCCACTCTTATAGCTGGTGGAAATATAGTTATAAAAAGAGGTGTTCAGGGTATGTCTAAGGGTAAACTTGTTGCCGGAGGAGATATCTGTGCCCAGTTTTTTGAGAGTGCTAATGTAGACGTTAAGGGAGATGTCATCGCAGGTTCTATATTACACAGTAACATATCATCCGGTGGTAAGGTTATTGTCAGTGGACGAAAAGGCTTTATCGTAGGTGGCGAAGTTGTTTGTGAGTCCTATGTAGAGGTAAATAGTATAGGAAATCGAATGGAAACACAAACTATGATTAAGGTTGGAGTTAAGCCTGAGTTGTATGAGGAGATGAAGGGATTGGTTGGTATTGTTACTGAGCTTAATGATGCCATAGAGGAAACCTCGTCATATTTGGATGTTTATAGAGAAAAAGTAAAGAATGGAGTAAAGCTTACTCCTGAAAATATGAAGCTTATTAAGCAGTATAATGCTAAACTGGATGAATTGAATGCCCAGCGTGGGGATAAAAATGAGAGACTTCTTGAGATTAGGGAGGAGTTAAATAAGGGTAAACAGGGAAGCGTTAAAGTATTAGGAAATGTATATCGAGGTGTTACCTTATTTATTGCCAGCTGTATACATATAGTTAAGGATAAAGAGGTTCATGGATTATATAAAATAGTAGATGGAGAAGTGAAGCCTACTGCTTTCTAAAGTAGGTTAGCTATTAGAAGGGGTTGATATTATGATTCCACCAATTATTGCTATGCAGAGCTCACAATCCGTAGCCAGCATACAACAAAGTAAAGATGGTCAAAATGTTCTGCAGAGTCAAAACGCCTTTCAACAGGTAAAGGAGGAGACCAGACAGGTAAAGGAGACCGTTGTTCAAAAGGAAGAGGCTGTGTTTTATCAGCAGCGTCATGATGCTAAAGAAGAGGGAAAAAACAAATATGAGAACCTCTATAGCAATAAAAAGAAAAAGAATAAAAATGACGAGGACAAGCCTATAAGTACATTGGGTATTAGTCGCGTGAATTTTGATATTAAGGTATAAACTACATGTATAAAAGATACTAGATAAGATAGGAGAAATATTATGTCACCAACAGTTATTATATTAATTGTCATAGGAATTATATTTATATTTGTAAGCTATTTTTTTGCTGAAAGCTTTGAAAAGGAGGAACCAAAGGATGATGTAATTGAGGTTCCAACTGAATTGACAGAAGAACAGAAAGCTCAGATAGACAAGCTGATTAAGGATTATATGGATGAGAGAATAGGAATTCAGTTAGATGATATAGAAGGTAAATTCTCTGAAATTGTTAATCAGAAGACCTTAGCTTTAGGAGATTATGCTGTTACTGTCAATGAAGAGATAGAGAAGAATCACAACGAAGTCACTTTCCTTTATAGTATGCTTTCTGATAAGCAGAAGGAGCTTATGACCACTGTTGAGATGATAGACTCTTATAAGAAGGAAATTGAGGCTATGATAGCCAATAAGCAAATTGTTGCCCAGACTAAGCAGGAGGCAGAGGAGCAAGAATTAAAGGAGGCTATCTCTGAGATTGATGAAGAACTTAGCCAGGAAACAACCGAGGTTGAAGCTTCAGTGGATGGAAGTAAGGATATTATTCTGGAAATGCACAAGTCAGGACTTAGTATACTTGAAATAGCTAAGCATCTTGGCTTAGGCGTTGGTGAGGTTAAGCTTGTAGTAGATTTATATCAAGGAGATGCGAAGTAATGAAATTAAAATACTTTTTAAGAGGAGTGGGCGTAGGTGTAATATTTGGAGCGTTAATTATGCTTGTTGCCTATTTGACCACCGGAGCCGGAAAGCTTACTGATAAGGAAATAATTGAGCGAGCTGAGAATCTTGGGATGGTTATGGAGGAAGATACAGTTATAATAGGAGCCAAGGAGGATACAGCTTCTACAACTGAAGCACCTACAACTAAGGAGGATATCACAACTGAGGCTACTACTACAGAAGCAATCATAGGTGATGATGTATCTCTTGAGGGAGTTGTAGATGGTGCTATAGAGAATTCTACAACAGAAGCATCTACTGAGGAAGCTACAACAGAGGCCTCAACCGGTGATAATACCACAGAAGCTAAAGAAGGCGATAAAGTTACTGCAAAGATATCGGTAACAAGTGGTATGACATCTCAGGAGGTTGCTTTACTTTTGCAGGATGCAGGCATTATAGATGATTATGCAGATTTTGATCAGTTTTTAAATGAGAATGGTTATTCAACTCAGATTAGAATAAATGATTATGAATTTAGTAGCGGCATGTCATATGAAGAGCTTGCACAGGCCCTTATAAAGGAAGATAAACAATAAAATAACCTATAAAATAAGAAAAAGTGCTTGCTAGCACTTTTTTTTTATGCTATAATCGACTTCGTGTGAAAAAACATGTGGAAGAATCAGTAGATTGGTGCCATAAACGCGATGGTTTCTACTCGTTTTTAGTAAATATGTATGCTAAAAATTGAATTCCACAGAAGTTAAAACCAGGAGGTATATTATGAGCGTTATTTCAATGAAGCAGTTACTCGAGGCAGGTGTTCACTTTGGACATCAGACAAGAAGATGGAATCCTAAGATGGCTGAGTATATCTATACTGAGCGTAACGGAATCTATATCATCGACTTACAGAAGTCTGTAGGTAAGGTTGATGAGGCTTACAAGGCTATTTTAGATTGCGTAGCTGAGGGTGGAAAGGTACTTTTCGTTGGTACTAAGAAGCAGGCTCAGGATGCTATTAAGTCAGAGGCTGAGAGATGTGGTATGTACTACGTTAACGAGAGATGGTTAGGTGGTATGCTCACAAACTTCAAGACTATTCAGACTAGAATTGAGAAGTTAAAGAAGTATGAGGCTATGGAGCAGGATGGTACATTTGATGTATTACCTAAGAAGGAAGTAATCGAGATTAAGAAGGAGATGGATAAGCTTCAGAAGAACCTTGGCGGTATCAAGGAGATGAAGACTATTCCTGATATGATTTTCGTTGTAGATCCTCGTAAGGAGAAGAACTGTATCCAGGAGGCACACTCACTTGGAATTCCACTTGTTGGTATTGCTGATACTAACTGTGATCCAGAGGAGCTTGATTATGTAATCCCAGGTAACGACGATGCTATCAGAGCTGTAAAGCTTATCGTTGGAAAGATGGCAGATGCTGTTATCGAGGCTAATCAGGGTGCTGACGCTGTTTCAGATGTTGAGGCTGAGTCAATGGCAGCTGACGCTGAGGAAACTGAGGAGTAATCATAAGACATAGATAGCCATGCTTGCTTGCTAACTTGCAGGCATGGCTTGTATTTTATAAATAATTATTTAGGAGGATATAATAATGGCAGCTATTACAGCAGGTATGGTAAAAGAGTTAAGAGAAATGTCAGGCGCTGGTATGATGGACTGTAAGAAGGCTCTTGGTGCAACAGACGGCGATTTCGATAAGGCTATGGAGTGGCTTAGAGAGAAGGGTCTTGCTACAGCTCAGAAGAAGGCTGGTAGAATTGCAGCAGAGGGTATCGTTATGACTACAGTTATTAACGATGGAAAGACTGCAGCTATCGTTGAGGTTAATGCAGAGACTGATTTCGTTGCTAAGAATGATGTATTCCAGGGTTATGTATCAGAGGTTTTAGATCAGATTGTTAAGTCTACAGCAGCTGATGTAGAGGCTCTTAAGGAAGAGAAGTGGGCTCTTGATGATTCTATGACTGTTGCTGAGAAACACGCAGCTATGATTGCAAGAATCGGCGAGAATATGAACATAAGAAGATTTGAGAGAGTAAATACTGATGGTATGGTTGTTTCATACATCCATGCTGGTGGTAAGATTGGTGTTCTTGTAGAGGCTGACACAGACGGTTCAGGTGCTGAGGTTGAGGAGTGCTTAAAGAACATCGCTATGCAGGTTGCAGCTATGAATCCAAAGTATGTTTCAACTGCAGATGTATCAGAGGAGTATAAGGCACATGAGTTAGAGATTCTTGTAGCTCAGGCTAAGAATGATCCTAAGAATGCTAATAAGCCTGATAATATCATCGAGAAGATGGTTCAGGGTAGACTTAACAAGGAGCTTAAGGAAGTATGTCTTCTTGAGCAGGAGTATGTTAAGGCAGAGAA
>JAFTPO010000018.1 GCA_017463225.1 Lachnospiraceae bacterium
CTCTTCTGGTATGCGATACCACCTGTGAAGATGATTCGGTCAACCTTACCATTTAATACTGTAGCCTGAGCTCCGATATCCTTTGCAACCTGATATACAAATGCATTGTAGATAAGAGTTGCCTTCTCGTCGCCCTCTTTTACAGCCTTCTCAACATCTCTTGCATCGTTAGTTCCAAGGTATGCGTTGTAACCAGCCTTACCAACTAACTGCTTAATCATTTCCTTCTCTGTGTACTTACCTGAGTAGCAAAGTCTTACAAGCTCACCTGCTGGAACAGCACCTGCTCTCTCTGGAGAGAATGCACCATCACCATCAAGTGCGTTAAATACATCAATAATTCTACCGCCCTTATGAGCACCAACAGAAACACCGCCACCCATATGAACTACGATAAGATTAAGGTCTTCATACTTAATACCAGACTCCTTAGCATATCTCTTTGCAACTGCCTTCTGGTTAAGTGCGTGGAATACACTTGTTCTTGGAAGCTCTGGATGTCCAGAAATTCTAGCTACATCATCCATCTCATCAACTACAACTGGGTCAACTATGTAAGCTGGAATACCAAGCTCGTCAGCCATCTCTCTAGCGATGATACCACCAAGGTTAGATGCGTGCTCCTTCTTAGCCTCCTTAAGATCCTTAATAAGTGCATCTGTACACTCATAAGTACCACTTGGAATTGGTCTAAGGAAACCTCCTCTACCAACGATAACATCTAAGGTCTTAACATCAAAGTTATTCTCCTCTAAAACTGATGCGATAACCTCCTTACGGAAATCCTTCTGAGCTACTACTGAATCGTACTTCTCAATAACCTCTGTAGCATGTCTTAATGTCTGATCAAATACTAATGTCTCATCCTCGAAAACTGCAATCTTAGTTGAAGTTGAACCAGGATTGATAATAAGTGACTTATAACCCATTTTAAAAATCCTCCATTCTTAATATATGCTATTAGTTCTTATTTGCCATAGCCTCTGCAACAATAGCTGCAAGTGCAATAGAATTAACCTTAGTCTCAAATGAATCTGAACGTGAAGTAAGGATAACAGGTGCCTTAGTACCTGTAAGGATACAACCGTTCTTAACCTTTGCAGTGTGTACAAGAACCTTATATACAAGGTTACCTGCATGAATGTCTGGGAAGAGAAGGATATCTGCATCACCAACAATCTTTCTGTCAGTAGCACCCTTATGTCTAGCTGCCTCAGGGTCAATAGCAAGGTCCATAGAAAGTGGTCCATCTACGATACATCCTGTAATCTTGCCTTCCTCATTCATCTTGCTAAGCTCTGCTGCCTCAACAGTAGCAGGCATCTTAGGGTTAACAACCTCAACTGCTGCAAGAGGTGCAACCTTAGGACACTCAACGCCACAAGCCTGAGCTACCTCAACTGTATTCTCAATAATACCAACCTTATCCTCAAGAGTTGGATATGGGATAAATGCAACATCTGTAAGGTAAAGCATCTTCTCTAAGCCCTCTACCTCGAAAACAGCAACGTGTGAAAGTGGCTTACCGGTTCTAAGACCAACCTCCTTATCAAGCACGCTCTTAAGGAATCCCTTAGTATCTATGAGACCCTTCATATACATATCAGCCTTACCGTCATGTACAAGCTTAACTGCAGTTAAAGCTGCCTCAGTGTTATCCTTAACATCGATAATCTCATAGCCATCTAAGCTCATGTTAAGTGATGCAGCAACCTCCTTAATCTTGTCCTCATCACCAACTAAGATAGCGTCAGCGATGTTTCTCTCCTTAGCTGCCTGTACTGCCTCAAGTACAGCGTCGTCCTGTGCTACTGCAACAGCAACCTTCTTCTTGCTACATGAAGAAATCTTCTCAAGTAATGCGTCAAAATTGTTCATTTGTCTAGTGTCCTTTCTTTTTATATACTTTAATAATTTTTATATCCTTCATCCATGTCAGATGGGCGCCAATCCTAACCTACGAGTCAATTTAGGCCTTGCGATTAGCCTCCACAATATCAAGCACAGATGCGATAATACAGAGTAATACGGCAAGAGTGCCAAGCCTTCTGGCCAGTCTTTTATTAAGTAGCTTGTTTTCCTTCTTCAGCTGCTTAGCCACCTTCTTAGTAAGCTTCTTCTCTTTCTTGAGAGCTTTCTTTCGCTCCTTCTTAGTGGCTTTATCCTCAAATGGCTCTACAGGCTGCTTCGGTAATTTAGGCTCCTTAACCTTTTTTGGTTTTTTGACTTTCGCCATAGCATCACTCCTTTTTTGATAAGATGTAGACATAGCTACACCAGTATATAATTATTAAAATCGATTATAGCACACTAAAGTGATGGAATTCAACTGATATGGTGAATAATAGGGGGATTTTTTGTAGGGGATTTGCGTGAAAAAGAAGGAGACATAATAAAATGCCTCCTTCCTCATCTACTTCATCAGCTCATCTGTAAGCCTTATTATCTCAGGTGCAATTTTCTCTCTCTCCTCTTTAAGAGTTTTGTTATAAAGTGGGTATGCAACACCAAGCACCACCATACCTATCACACCAATTACTATTCCAAATACAAATCCTACATTTCCACTCATTACAAGATAGCTACCTCCACAGTCTCGCCATCTTTAGCAAAGAGCTTCTCTACGCATTTGTCTGTAACCTTTGTAAAACCGTCCACAGCGCCCTGCTCTATCTTCTTATATCCACCAACTACGCCATCCTCAATCTTCTTGTAGCCTGAAACTACCTTCTCCGCAATCTTTTCATTTACTTCAACTATCTTTGACATATTTGTCATCTCCTTTTCTTCATTTGATGTGTTGATTATATTATCCGATTGTTTACGTTGTTTTTATGAAATGTTTAAGTTTTGTTAAAATGAAAAGAATACAACAAAAAATCGGAGACTTAAATCAGCCTCCGATTATCTTTTTTTCACTATTTTACAGTTCCTTCAGGTACTCCATGAAATTCTCTTTATTCTCCAAAGCAGTAGTAGTTGGTCTTCCCAAATCCTCTCTGGCTCCGATAGAACACTTAACCTCTATCATAGAAAGCATATCAGCATCCTTAGCTTTAGTAAGCTCTGCATCTAAATCCTCAAAGTTATCAACAGATACTGCATACGGATAGCCACAGGCCTTTGCCATAGCAACCATATCTAAGTTTGTAGCCACTGTTGGCATACCACCTACGGTCTCATGAGCTCCATTGTTAATAATTACATGAACCATATTCTTTGGAGCATTTGCTCCAAGCACCGCCATAGAACCCATATGCATAAGAACTGCTCCATCACCGTCGATACACCATATCTTTGTGTCCGGCTTATTGATAGCTACTCCAAGAGCTATGGATGAGCTGTGACCCATAGAGCCAACTGTGAGGAAGTCATACTTGTGACTCTGTCCATTAGCCTCTCTTATCTCAAAAAGTTCCCTGCTGGCCTTGCCTGTAGTTGATACTATAGGATCCTCCTTAGACACAGCAACTATATGCTTAATTATATCCTCTCTAACCATCTGGTTATCATTCTTATAAACCACTTTATTGTCGTAGAACAGAGCTCCCTTTCTTATGACAAAGGCAACATTCTTACCTGTGGCAAGAACCGCTTTAAAATCCTCCATCACATTGCTAAGCTCTTCCTCTGTAGTTTCCTTACCCACCACGAAGGTCTTAATATCCATATCCTCAAGAAGCTTAACAGTAACCTCTCCCTGATATATGTGTTGTGGCTCATCATGGATTCCCGGCTCACCTCTCCAGCCTACTATAAATACAACCGGAATAGCATACACCTTATCATTTAACAAAGAGGCAACCGGATTGATTATATTACCCTCTCCTGAGTTCTGCATATACACTACAGGAACCTTACCTGTAGCCAGGTGATAGCCTGCAGCTAAAGCGGTACAGTTACCCTCATTGGCAGCTATCATATGATGCTTTTGATCTATGCCATAGGTATCCATAAGGTAATCACATAAAGCCTTAAGCTGAGAGTCCGGCACTCCTGTATAAAAATCCGAACCAATAATTTCAACCAACTTTTCTACTTTCATATCTATTCTCCTTCTACACTATCTGACGGTACAAACTATTTATAGACTCATAATCTAATCCAATAGGGTTATTCTTCAACCTTACCGGATTAACGGAGCTACTTAAAATCTCATAATCCTTTTCATCTGCCTTAGGATTATTAAACCCTAGCTCCTTCAACAGGTCATCAAACAATGCTACTGCATCTTTAGCATCATTACAGCCAAATGCATTAGCTATATCTCTAAAAATTCCCTGAACATAATCCTTCCCTCTAGTGTCTATACACTTATCCGTATTATCAACCATATAAGGCCAAAGCTTAGATAAACATAAAGCTGCGGCATGTCCATGAGCTATGCCATACAGGCTGGTAAGCTTATAACACATAGCATGTCCTGCTGTAGTCTGAGTGATATTTATAGCTTTTCCAGCCACATTTGCCGCCTTAAGCATATTTGCATTGCCCTCATCCTGATTAGCAAGATAGGAATCCTTATTAGCCATAATAAGCTGAATAGCTTCCCTAGAATATACCTTGCTCTCCTCTGTAGAATTCACTGACCAGTAGGACTCTATGGCATGACATAAAGCATCCAGCATAGTGACCTTCTTCTGGTATTCAGGCAGAGTCTTTAACACAGTTGCATCCATCATTACCGTAGAAGGTATACAGCTGTAATCAGCTACAGACTGCTTCTCTCCTTCGTAATATATCACCGCATATCTGGTTGCCTCGCTTCCCGTACCTGCAGTGGTAGGAATTGCAAACAGAGGGATATCATTAGGTATGATATCCTGCTTTAGATAATTAACATTGTGGTCCATGTTGGAATACAGCTTAATACACTTAGCAACATCCATAGTGCTACCACCACCCACTGCAAATATTGCATCACAGCCCTCATCATTAAAAAGCTTCACTCCCTTTACCACCGATTCATACAGGGGATTAGGAGTAAAATCACTAAAATAAACCAGTCTAATATTGAGACGCTTTTCAACCTTATCAAAATATTCCTTTATTCTAAGAAACCTTAAAGAATCATCACATACAAGAAAAACGGTCTTAAAACCGTTTTCCTGTATGTAGTTATCCAGTTCAACATAATCATTATCTGCTACTAAAACCTTTTGTTCAACCATAATAACTACCTCTCCATATTAATTATCTTCCGGAATCAATGTAATAATATCCTTAAATGGCATACAGATATCATCACATTCCTTAGCTCTATGATTCTCCAGAATAAGCTTTGCCGCATTCTGCATAGCAGGGAATGCAGTTCTGGTCAGCTGATTAGCGTAGATAACTACGTTAACTCCTCTGGCCTTAAACTCCTCCTCTGTAACCATATTAAAGGAAGTAGGTACTACTACGATAGGAGTAACCTGATTCTTCTCTCTAAACTTCTCCACAAACTCAAAGATCTCTGCAGGATCTTTCTTACGGCTATGTATCATAATAGCATCTGCACCTGCCTCAGAGAATGCAAAGGCACGCTCTAAAGCATCCTCCATACCCTGTTCTAGAATTAAGCTCTCTATACGGGCACAAATCATAAATTCCTTAGTCTTCTGAGCCTTCTTTCCAGCCTTAATCTTCTCGCAGAAGTTAGGTATGGAATCCTGTGTCTGCTGTACCTCTGTACCGAAGAGAGAATTCTTCTTAAGACCGGTCTTATCCTCTATGATAATCATAGATACACCCATACGCTCAAGAGTCTTTACAGTATACACAAAGTGCTCTGTAAGTCCACCTGTATCACCATCAAATATAATAGGCTTGGTAGTAACCTCCATAATATCATCGATGGTTCTAAATCTTGAAGTCATATCAACTAGCTCGATATCCGGCTTACCCTTGGCAGTCGAATCACAAAGTGAGCTTACCCACATAGCATCAAACTGTCTGGCTTCACCATTCTTATATACAACTGTATCCTCAACTATAAGACCTGTTAAACCACTATGAGCCTCCATAGCACTTATACAGCCCTTCATATCTATAACCTTTTTTAGTCTGGCTCTTCTTATATCCGGAAGAGAAAGGTCAGCTCTGGCACGGTTATCGAGAGCCTTATACTTATCATCGTTGGAATATGGATACTCCACAAGCTGTCCTCCGTAGGACTCAAGTATGGCCACAACCTCATCTCGTATAGGCTTCTGGAATCCAGATACCCAGTCATCACCGTGAACTACATAATCCGGCTTGATAGCTTCCAGGTTTTCCCTGTAGCTTAAGGTCTTCTGCTTTACTACTTTATACACTCCAACAACATTCTCAAACATAGCCTTTCTCTCAGCATATGGCAGAAGAGGAAATCTCTTGTAGCTTACAACAGCCTCGTCTGAAAGCACTCCTATGATAAGCTTACCCAGCTTTTTAGCCTTCTTGATGATAGCTATGTGACCACTGTGAAGCATATCTGTTGAGAAACTCATATATACAATCTTATTCTCTATCTTCGACAATACATCTGATACTGTAGCCAAGTCCTCTGGATTATCAATCTCTCCACAAAGCATATCCTTTACATCAAGCGGACGAATATTACAGTTAACAGATATCACATTCAGTGCATTCTCAGCGTAGCACTTTGTATTATCGCTCTCGCAAAATTCCACGATACTATCTAACCAAAACTTCCAGTCATCCTTAGAAAGTTTGTACAGAGGCTGGGCTGCCATAGCACCATCGAAAACATCTATAGCCACAGTTCTAATCTTGCCATCCTCTACAACAGCCTTAAAATCCTTCTCAGGAAGCTCCAAGGTAGAGCTTACAGTCATACAACTGCCCTCATGATTTACAACCATATCAAATACCTGATTCTCAAACACCAGATCCCCATGCATAAGGATAATATCGTCATCCAGATAATCTCTGGCACAGTATATAGAATAAATATAATTCGTTTCTGCATAGACCGGATTCTTAACAAACTGAATATTAAGTGGCAAATCCAAGCCCTGACAATAAGACACCAAAACATCATCAAAGGCACCTGTAGTCATAACCACCTCTGAAATACCAGCCTCAACTATCTGATTAAGCTGACGACTTAATATAGTCTCTTTGCTTGAAATCTCTGTCATACACTTGGGATGTTCTGAGGTAAGAACTCCCATACGACTTCCTAATCCAGAATTTAATATAAGTACTTTCATATGTAATCCCCTAACATCTTTTTTTCGTTTCACAATTAATCTAATTGTAGCATAAACACAATAGGGTTGTCATTATTTTATCTATGCTTACTTTTCTATATACTCTCTGGCATCATTAGCCGCTATACCACCATAGTTATTAGCTGGTTTAGCGCCACCCTTTTCAACCAGAACTATCTGTATACCCTCAAGTCTCTTAGAGTATCCTGCTGTTCCTGCAGGGGCTCCATTACATGCCCAACCTAGCCAGCCGTAATCCTGAGCGTGTACTCGATAGTATACGTCATACTTATCTGCCATCTCACCTGTAAGCCGGATGCATATAGCTTCAAGTCTTAAAGAACGTCCACTGGTTCCGGACATAACGCCATTTGACATCCAAGTGGTTGGATCATTGATATTTCCCTGCCAGCCAATATTTTGAACGTGGGTTGTATATACTATACCACCATCACATGGCTTGTTCGAAAGATTGATTCTAATACCCTCAAGTCTAAGGGCTCTTCCACTAGTTCCGGACATCTGGCCGTTATATCTCCAACGCTGCCAGCCGTCATTTTGCACATGAGTCTTGTATACTACGTTTGGAACGTCTGTACCAGGTATTACCGGATTCTGGTTAGATGTATTTGGATAGTTTACTACAGGTGAGCTTCCTGCC
>JAFTPO010000080.1 GCA_017463225.1 Lachnospiraceae bacterium
AAATATTTCGCACGAGAAATATGGCTTAGACTTTTAATCATACAAATTCTCGTGCCTTAATATGTGGGAATAAAGCATTGAATTTCTATGATAAAATGGGATGGAGATAGACAAATATAGATATTTAATGCTTCAAAAAGAGTGTATCACACAACCGGAAATAATGCAACAAAAACGATGATATTGAGCTTTGTCTTGCTTTGTGATAATATAAAATAGTAATCTCGGCAAGAAAAGAGTGAGATGAGATGAAGCTAAGAAACAAAATTAAATTTTCTGTTATATTGATAGTCATATTTGTGGTTTTAGTACTATCTGTTATTTGGTTGGCAAATTATGAACAGTTTATGGATCCTGGGCGGGAGGCTGAATTAGAATATCAAAATTCAGTGCAACGCAATTATCTGATGACAGAATACATGGAAATTCTTCATATTAAGGGAGAATACACTATAGAAGATGACAAAGTTATTATCACAGGTAAGGAACAGTATTTAGGTAAGCTTATTGAAGATGTAGTTCTATACAATGCGTTTTATCCTGAGGACAAACTAAGTGCAGAGGAGCTTAACTATGAGTTTGAAATCTTCTGTGAAAAATGGATTGCATCTGATAACATACTAAAACTTAAAAAAGGCTTGATAGAGATTGAGTATAGAGCCCAAAAGGCAGGAATAAAGCTGGAGGATTATGGATACCATCTTAAGGTAGCAAAACAGCTTGATAGCTATGGTACAAATGTATATGACGCTACAACCGAGCAGTGGTGTGAGGCTTCTGAGCACGCGGCGGGTGAGCTGTATGAAGAAGTGCTTAGGCGGGAAGGGGAAAAATGAAACGTAGAACCAAAGTTATTATTTTAATACTGATTTTTGTCTTGGTCACAACTGGAAGCATTTTTGCAGCAATAAAAATCAAAGAAAAAAAGGAAAAAGATAAATTTAATAACACAATATCAAAAGAAGTTGAATACCAGATGGGTAATTACATCAATGGAGGTATTAATGTAGATGGGTATACATACGTGTTGATTGAAAGTGATCTTACAACAGGTGATGATAGTGCTTACAAAAAAGATGTTATTCTCCGCATTGATGCCCAAGGTAATTGCGAGGAATGGTATACTTTTGATGATTTAAATATGAGTTTTTTGTATTCCAGAAACTTGTATCATTATGATGGATGGCTGTATTTTGCTGGAATAAAAATAGGTGATGATCCGGTTGAACCCGATAATTCCTCTGTATTAGTAAGACTATCCATTGATGATAGTACTGCTGAAATTATTTATGAGGATTTCTCTCGTGTAAATACATGCGGTGTCAGAGATGGATTGATATTTATTAGTAATTTAAGAACTGGTGTATTTTATCTTGATATAAGAGATGGGCTTGATTTTGATAAACTGGTCAAAGTAGAAGGACTAGGCGTTGGTAAAGAACACCATTATATGTTGTTTGGGGAATGGATATATAACTGTAAAAGTTTGCCACGATATAGTGGTTATCCAGAGGTTTCAAAGAATTACAGACAATACTATGATGGTAACTTATATACGTTGTTGTATGATGAAGAAATAGACGAGACTACAGGTGAGAGACCATATAACATAGACAGTACTGCAGAAAGTGAGCATGTGGCCAATGATGTAGATTGCTTTAATATATTTGCAGATAAAATCTATTATGCTTCAACTGAAGACAATATGAATAATATATACCGTATGAATGTTGATGGTACAAATAAGGAATTGTTGTATTCGTTTCCTCAAGAAGATGGTCTAAAATGTGTAAACCTAGTTGTAAGTGACGACAACATCGTATGTGGTTTAGGAGAATGGGTTACTGAAAAGAAAGCATTTTCTTATACTGTGTTGCAAGAAATAAAAGTTATCAATATCAATGAAGAAATACTAAGTAATAACTAACAGGGTTAAATGCTTTTTTACTATACTACAATCCCTTCTTTTGTGCTATACTACATATGACTATGAAAACATACTTTTTAAATATAGGAGCAAAACTATGGACGGAATAATTCATTCAATAGAAACCTTCGGTACCGTAGATGGACCGGGAATTAGATATGTAGTATTTGTAAAGGGATGTCCTATGAGATGTCTGTATTGCCACAACCCTGACACCTGGCTTATGAAGGGTGGAGAGACCAAGTCAGTTACAGAAATCTTAGATGACTATGAGAGGTACAAGCCGTTCCTTAAGGGTGGTGGAATAACTGTAACAGGTGGTGAACCTCTTCTTCAGATAGACTTTCTAATAGAGCTTTTTGAGGAGGCTAAGAAACGTGACATTCACACCTGTCTGGACACATCAGGTATACAATTTAGAAGAAATAAGCCTGAGATACTGGCAAAATACGAGAGACTTATGAAGGTAACCGACCTTATTATGCTTGATATAAAGCATATAGATCCGGTGGAACATAAAGCACTTACAGGACAGCCACAGGATAATATCTTAGATTTTCTTCAGTTTATGGAGGAACAGGAGAAGACTGTATGGATTCGTCATGTGTTAGTTCCGGGAATCACCTTGAATGAGGACTATCTAAAGAGACTTGGAACTTACCTTGCTAAATTTAGACAGGTAAAAGCCCTTGATGTGCTTCCATACCATAATATGGGTGTGGAAAAGTATGAGAAGATGGGCAAGGAGTATCCTCTTGCCGGAGTGCCGGAGGCTACAAAGGAGCAGGCTATCTGGGCTAAGGACATAATCCTAGATGCCATGAAGGAGGAGCGTCACAGGCTTATCGAAGCCGGAGAGTTCCAACCATAAAACAATATATATAATATAGTAGAATCATAACTTCCAATTAGGCCACATATTATAGAATAAAAGTATAAGTAGGACGTGAGCCATAATATGAGAAGAAGTGATGGAGAAAAAGGAGGATTACACAAGCTTGTGATGGGTGTAATTCTCTTTTTTGTTGTGTTTTTGTTTGCCATTTATATAGCAAGTAATTCCCATGAGGCAAATAAGGCTATAGAGGATTTGAAAGCTAGTGAGCAGATAAGCGTGGATAGCAAAGGACTTATAGTGGCAGGGGATAATCAGGTTAACAGTCCTGGAGATGTAGCTGCAGAAAAAAGAATACGAGTTGTAATTGACCCTGGACATGGTGGCAATGACCCGGGAAAGGTAAGTGCCGATGGAGTTCTGGAAAAGGATTTGAATCTCCAGATAGCGTTTAAGCTTAAGGACAGATTGGATTCCTTGGGCATAGAAAGTATTCTGCTTAGAACCGAGGATTGTAATCTGGCTACTGAAGGGGCCACCAACAAAAAGAATTCAGATATGAAAAACAGAGTTGCAAAAATAAATGAAGTAAACCCTGATATACTTATAAGCATTCATCAAAATAGCTTTTCGGATCCTGGGGTGAGAGGACCGCAGGTGTTTTATAACGACGCATCTCACAAAAGTGAGGAATATGCTCTTTTATTACAGGAGAAGCTAAACGCTATTAATCCGGAGTGTGCCAGAAAGGCAAAATGTGATAATGAGCTATATATTCTCTCTAAGAGCACATGTCCTGCAGTGATAGTTGAGTGTGGATTCCTAAGCAGTCCGGAGGACGTAGCAATTCTTGCCAGTGACAGCTATCAATACGAATTAGCAGATAGTATTGCTGCTTGCGTTAAGGAATGGTTAGAACCATAAAATAAAAAAGACATCAGCGAATATGGCTGATGTCTTTTTGCATATATTATCTGGTTAAATCTTAATGTCGATATTAGTTCCCACGAAAGGATTAACGGACTGTTCCATCATCTTAAGAAGCATATCACCATTAGTTTCAACTGAATCAAGTGACTTCTTCAACATAGATATATCGATAACGTCCATCTTATTAGTTCCTGAAAGGGAAATATTTGTACTGCTTAATGATGTTATATTCATACATTCACATCCTTTACAAAATATAGTCTCTACCTAATCCTATTATATATGTTAAGCCTCAAAAACACAAGGACAAATTGCATATTTATTCCAGTTTCTTCTATTATAGATGTTTTTGACTCAAAAAATAGCTAAAGTTCAAAAAATGTTACAAAAAATACTGTTTACATAATATTTTCCACTTGATTTCTAAAACCTAAGTGTTACAATAAAAGTAGGTATGGTGTAAAAAAGGTTATGTAAAGCGCCACCAAAAGTGTTTGTAACAAATTGTAACAATTTTGTAATATTTCTATTGACAAGAGGGGGTAGTGTTGATATAATCACATTTGTAACAAGTTGTAACAAATTTGTAATATATTCAAAGAGAGTATATTTTGGAGGTAAAAGGGTATGAAGAAACCATCTATAAAGTGGTTGGCTTTAACTGCAGTAGCAGGTATATCACTGTGTATATCAGGTGTACATATGGCTAATGCAAGTGAAGTATTATATGATGATTCTAACGTAAGCTTAACATCTGCGGTGGACAGATATATAGCTACTAACGATAATCCTGTTGCAAATATAGTAGAAGGCTACCAGGAGGAGACTACCGAGCAGTCAGAGACACTTGTGGCAGGGATTGATGATGAGGCAGGCACAGTTAATGATAACAAGCCTACCGCAACAATTGAAGCGGTAAAACAGCCTGAGAAGGCTACAGGTTCGGTAAAGGTTAACAATATTACCGGAGAGATAAGCAAGGTTGATGGCAGTACAGAGGCTACTACAGAGGAACAGGCTGAGAGTACTACAGAGGCAACTACTACAGAGACAAGCTATGATAATACATCAACTGATGGATTTACATATGCTTTAGCAGAGCCTGACTTTACAGGTAGAGCAGTAGTTAAGGCTACAGGTACTGTTAACATCAGACAGTCAGGAGATATAAGTGCTTCCAGAGTTGGCGATATAGCCGGTGGCGGTATCGTTAAGGTTGAGGAGAAGGGTTCAGAGTGGACTAAGATATCCTCTAACGGAATCACAGGTTATATGAAGAATGACTATCTTTTATTTGACTCAGATGCGGCTTCTTATGCAGCAGGCAACTTGAAGAAGGTTGTTCGTATAAATACAGCATCTCTTAGAGTTAGAGCAGCTGCAAATGAGAACAGCGAAACATTATCTATCGTAACAGAGGGTAGCCCATATGGTATAGAGGAAATCGGCGCAGGCTGGACTAAGATAAGTGTTGACGATTCAACATCAGGATATGTAAGAAATGATTATATTATCCTTGATTATACAGGTCCGGTAGCCCACGTTGTAACTGATCCGGTTGTAACAACACCTAGCACATCAGAGTCAACTACTGAGAGCTCAGGTTCAACAGAGTCATCAGGAATTACAACACCACCATCAAGCAACTTAGGTCAGGAGATAGCTAACTATGCTCAGCAGTTTGTTGGTAATCCGTATGTATATGGTGGAACATCACTTACAAATGGTGCGGATTGTTCAGGCTTCGTTATGACAATCTACAAGAACTATGGTTACTCAATCCCAAGAACAGCAGATGTTCAGGGAACAGTTGGTACAGAGGTTGCACTTAGTGCAGTGGCACCTGGAGATCTTATCTTCTACGACCGTGGAACAGGCTCCATCAAGCACGTTGCTATGTATATCGGAAATGGACAGGTTGTTCACGCAAGTAGCAGTACAACAGGTATCATCATAAGCAACATGTACTACAGCACACCATGTAAGGCTGTAAGAATAGTAAATTAATATGCAGGAAACACACTTTCTCCTATAATGTGTGAAAAACAATAAACCAAGCGAATTCGTGCTTGCACGGATTCGCTAGCGAAAATAGCGGAAGCGTTATGTGACAAAGTTACAAATAAACGCAACCGCTATTTTTGTGTTAAATTCAACTGCTGGTAGGTGAATCCTACCATATTACCAGATGTATAAATTAATGAAATGCATCCTGAATTACGAGTTCGTATTTATTAAGCAAGGAATATTTATACAAACCAGGTAAAAAATACAACCAACTACTTGATTTTTAAAATAGTTATAGTAATATAAACTATGTATGGGTGGATTTATATGCCATGATTCAAAACTAAATATTATATTTAAGAAAGGAAAATGTGTGAATGATGGGAACAAAGAAATTTAGGTTTCTCAAAAGATGCGTGGCACTGCTGATGGTAGTATTTATGCTTTTTACCGTACCAGTGCTTGAGGGGGGAACAGCGAAGGCGGAGGAAACAGCGACATCTACAGATGCTCCAATGGTGATTGGAGAGGGAACAGTTGTAGCTATTCCGGATGCGAATTTGAAAGCTTTAATGAATCGTCAACTAGGTAGAGGCCTTGATTATGAGACAGATTTGACGGTTGATGATTTGTCTAAAATTAAAGTGATTGATAACTTTAACTGGACTAGTGATAGTGTTGAGTATTTAAAAGTGGAGAATTTGGAAGGTATTCAGTATTGTACCAATTTGGAAAAATTTAGTTACTCATACAATGCTGACCATTTAGATTTTTCTTTAATGAAGAATCTTGAAAAACTCCATACTTTAGGAATTACTGTATCTGATACAGAGGATATATCACAGCTTGTTCAGATTAAGACTCTGTATTTGTCTGGAGAAGAAGCTGTAAAAACAGATTTATCTCATTTGGGAGATATGACCAATCTAAAAGATTTGGTAGTAACAGAGTTAAATAGCGATGATTACTCATCCATAGGTAAATTAAGTAATTTGACCTCCTTAAAAATTAGTTGGTGCGATATTAAGGTAGCGCCTACTTTGACAGCTGCAAACTTAACTAAATTAGAGATTTTCAGATGTCCAAACCTAGAGAATATTGAGGGTATTAAGAATTGTACAAATGTTACTTATCTGGATTTGGAGGGAGAAAATAATTTAACAGATATTACTCCAATAAAGAATATGACAGATTTAACTTATTTGAGTCTTGAGAAGGTTAAAATTACTGAAGGCGATGTAGAGGCAAACATGGATGCAATCTCAAATCTTACAAACTTGAAGTCATTGCATATGCCTTACACAGGGATTGGTGATGAGCATACAGCTATGTTTGATACGTTGATTAATATCGAGACATTAGGATTAGGACATAATAAAATAACTGATTTGAATTTCCTGTTAAAACATAAGGATACTCTCAAGACTATTAGTCTTCATTCAAATGATGAACTTAAGAATAATGATGTGCTGGAACAGCTAACAGAATTGACTGTATTGGGAGTAGGTGATACTAACATTACAGATTTCTCATTTATTGGGAAGTTGCCTAATCTTACTAATGGATCATTAAGAAATTCGGAGTGGGGTTATGCGCATAATGGTGTAGATTATTGGACAAATACGGGTTATGGTGTATTTGAAGCAATTGAATGTGAGCGCAAAGCAGATTATGATGCTGTAACCTATAGCATTAAGAATGAGGTTAAGGATGAAAGTGGAAATCTTGTAGCGCCTGCTCCATCAGAGGATTATACATATAACGAAGCTACTGGTGAGATAGATGTTGTTTTGGATAAGGGTAAAACAACAGAGGTTTTAATAAACTACTATCTTGATATGAAAACAGTAAAAGGTCAACAGCTGTTAGCAAGGTCATATATGTGTTACAAGATTGAACGCAATAATGAATTGAAATTTATTCAACAGCCTAAAAGTAAAAATGTAGAGGAAGGCGCAGAAGTGCAGATGTATTCATTCGTAACCGGTAATGGGGCAATCAGTTATCAGTGGTACAAGGATGGAAAGCCTATAGATGGTGCTACATCTTCCGTGTATTGCATAACAAATGCCAGTGAAGCAGATGCTGGAGAGTATTACGTGGTAGCTAAGGACGAATATTATACAATAACAAGTGATAAGGTATCAGTTACAGTTAAGGAAAAGGTTACCGAGGCACCAAGTACCGAAGCCCCAAGCACAGGTTCAACTACAGATGTAACACCAAGCACAGAGGCTCCAACAACTGAAAATACAACAGAAGCTCCTACAAACAAGCCACCAGTTGATGGTCCGGCAACAGGAGACGGTCCAATGCCGGCAGTATTTGTAATGATGCTGCTTGCAGGAATGGCAAGCTTAGGACTTGCTAAGCTTCGTAAGAAGAATATTTAGTTTTGATTATTAATATATGAAAAGATCACATCGGTTGCAAAAGTAGCCGATGTGATTTTTTATTGTGCCGATTAGTACTTTTGCTGAATAATTTTAATGATTTTAGAATTTTTTGTGAAATGTGTTAAAAAACTCCTTTTAAATTGACCTATGTTATGATATAATTTCTGTAACACATCATTTCGGTGGTGTGTTAGTTTGACCAAAAAGGAGTGGGGCATTATGAATTACATCATTAGCGGAAAAAACATTGAGGTTACTGAAGGATTGAAGTCAGCTATATATGAGAAGCTGGGAAGATTAGAGAAGTTTTTTGCACAGGACACAGATGTCCAGGTTACATTTTCGGTAGAAAAGGAGAGACAGAAGATCGAGGTTACTATACCTATGAAGGGTCATATCATCAGAGCTGAGCAGGCAAGTGAGGATATGTATGTATCTATAGATTTAGTAGTTGAGGTTATAGAGCGTCAGGTTACCCGTTATAAGAAGAAGATTACAGATAAGGAGCAGAATGCATCATTCTTCCAGAGCGATTTCTTCGATGTTGATGATGACGATGATGAGGAGATTAAGATAATTAGAAGTAAGAGATTCGCTGTTAAGCCTATGTATCCAGAGGATGCATGTGTACAGATGGAGCTCTTAGGACATAATTTCTTCGTATTTAGAAATGCTGAGACAGATGAGGTTAACGTAGTATATAAGCGTAAGGGTAATACATACGGACTTATCGAGCCAGAATTCTAGGGTATAGGTTACAGGGGTTAAAAAACTATATTATTATAATGAATTATTAGGACCGCCAGGTTCAGATGCTTGAGTTTCAAGTATTTGGCCTGGCGGTTTTGTGCATTTATAACTATAAAGTGTACAGATACTGTCACAATTATAACTTGCGTATGAATTGAAATAATGTTATATTAAAGGGTATGATACGGCAACTATGTTCATTTGTTGACGTGAGAGAAGAGAAATTTATGAAAAGAAATATATTCATATAAATACATTTTGCACCCTGTAATTAGGGCTGCAGATTTGGAGGTAGAAATGGGATTATTTGAAAAAGTATTTGGAACACATAGCGAGAAGGAGCTTAAGAAGATTACTCCACTTGTGGACAAAATCGAAGCGCTAGATTCCAAAATGCAGGGGATGAGCGATGATGAGCTTAAAGCCAAGACAGCAGAGTTTAAGGAGAGACTTGCCAAGGGTGAGACATTGGATGATATCTTGGTAGAGGCCTTTGCTGTAGTTAGAGAGGTTTCAGCCAGAGTTCTTAATATGAAGCATTACAGAGTACAGCTTATGGGTGGTATATTACTTCACCAGGGGCGTATTCCTGAGATGAGAACAGGTGAAGGTAAGACACTTGTGTCAACATTACCTGCTTATTTGAATGCCTTAGAGGGGAAGGGTGTTCATATAGTTACTGTTAATGATTATCTTGCAAAGCGAGATGCTGAGTGGATGGGTCAGATTCATGAGTTCCTTGGACTTAAGGTAGGTGTTATTCTTAACAGCTATAATAAGGACCAGCGTCGCGAGGCATATAATTGTGATATAACATATGTTACAAACAATGAGCTGGGCTTCGATTACCTTAGAGATAATATGGTAATCTACAAGGAGCAGCTTGTTCAGAGAGAGCTTAACTATGCCATAGTGGATGAGGTTGACTCTGTTCTTATAGATGAGGCTAGAACACCACTTATTATCTCAGGTCAGAGTGGAAAGTCTACAGATCTTTACAAGATGTGTGATTATCTGGCTAGAAGAATGAAGCGTGGAACAGCATCTCTGGAGATTCGTAAGATAGATGCCATCCTTGGCACTGCACAGGAGGAGGATGGAGATTATCTGGTAGATGAGAAGGATAAGCAGGTAGTGCTTACTGCTCAGGGTGTCAGAGAGGTTGAGCAGTTCTTCCACCTTGAGAATTATTCAGATGCAGAAAACATCGATATTCAGCACAATATGATGCAGGCCCTCAAGGCTCATGCACTTATGTTTAAGGATAAGGATTACGTTGTAAAGGACGATGAGGTTCTTATCGTAGATGAGTTTACCGGACGTATTATGCCGGGAAGAAGATTCTCAGACGGTCTTCACCAGGCTATTGAGGCAAAGGAGAATGTTAAGGTTAAGAGAGAGAGTAAGACCTTGGCAACCATTACATTCCAGAACTTCTTTAACAAGTACACTAAGAAGGCCGGTATGACCGGTACTGCTCTTACAGAGGAGAACGAGTTTAGAGAGATTTACGGTATGGATGTTGTAGTTGTACCTACTAACCTTCCTGTTGCCAGAGTGGATTATCCGGATTCAGTATTTAAGACCAAGAGAGAGAAGCTTAATGCTATAGTAGCTTCCGTGGCAGAGGCTCATGCAAAGGGACAGCCTGTGCTTGTTGGTACTATCACTATTGATGCGTCAGAGGAGCTTTCTAAGATGCTTTCTAAGAAGGGTATCCAGCATAAGGTCCTCAATGCTAAGTTCCATGAGATGGAGGCAGAGATTGTTGCAAATGCAGGTCAGAGGGGTGCAGTAACCATAGCTACAAATATGGCCGGACGTGGTACTGATATTAAGCTTGGCGAGGGAGTTGCTGAGTTAGGTGGTCTTAAGATTATAGGTACAGAGAGACATGAGTCAAGACGTATTGATAATCAGCTTAGAGGTCGTTCAGGTAGACAGGGAGATCCGGGTGAGTCTAAGTTCTACCTCTCACTTGATGATGATCTTATGAGACTATTCGGTTCTGAGAAGGTTAAGGCTGTATATGATACCCTTAAGATTCCGGAGGGACAGGAGATAGAGCACAGCACTATAACAAAGTTTATAGAGAAGGCTCAGAAGAAGATAGAGGGTAACAACTTTGCTATCAGAAAGAGTCTGCTTGAGTATGACCAGGTAAATAATGACCAGAGAGAGGTTATTTACGCAGAGCGTAGAAGAGTTCTTGATGGAGATAATATGAGAGAACCTATCTTTAAGATGGTTCAGGATACAGTTGAGGCGTATGTTGACAGAACCTGTTCAGCAGACCTTACACCGGACGAGTGGGAGATTGAAGAGCTTAACAGAACTCTTATTCCAATCATTCCATTTGAGAAGATTGAGCTTACCGAGAAGGAGATGAACTCCGGTAACGTTAAGGCATTTAAGCAGAGACTTAAGGAGGAGGCAGCTAAGATTTACGAGGCTAAGGAGGCTGAATTCCCAGAGTCAGAGCATATGAGAGAGGTGGAGCGTGTGCTTCTCCTTAAGGTAATAGATAAGAAGTGGATGTCTCATATCGATGATATGACACAGCTTCGTCAGGGTATATCACTTCAGGCTTACGGTAGTAAGGACCCTGTAGTTGAGTACAAGTTCGCAGGCTTTGATATGTTCAATGATATGAAGAATGCTATCCGTGAGGATACTGTTAAGCTTATTCTTCACGCTAGAATCGAGCAGAAGGTTGAGCGTGAGGAGGTTGCTAAGGTAACAGGAACAAACAGAGATGCTTCTCTTAAGCAGGGACCTGTAAAAAGAGATGCGGCAAAGATAGGACGTAACGACCCATGCCCATGCGGTTCAGGAAAGAAGTATAAGGTTTGTTGCGGAAAGTAAACCATTTCAAAAAGAAGGTGAGTAAGTGATAGAGTTAGACCAGTACAAATATATACTAGGTGAGTATAAGACTCCACTTAATGAAGTGAGGGATTCACTTTGACATAGCTGGTAAGTCCATGCAGATAGAGCTTTTAGAGGGAAAGCTTGAACAGCCCGGCTTCTGGGATAATGTAGAGGAAAGCCAGCGGGTTATGAAGGAGCTTAAGGCCTTAAAGGGAACTATAGAAGAGTTTCAGAACATAATGACCCGATATGAGGATGCAGAAACCATGATTATCCTGGCCGAGGAGGAGCAGGATGATAGCTTGGTTGAAGAGGTTTTGGAGCTTGTGGAAGATTTTAAGACAAGCTTTGATGCCTTTAAGATAAAGACCCTGTTGTCCGGTGAATTTGATTCAAACAATGTGGTGCTTACCCTACATGCGGGACAGGGAGGTACTGAGGCCTGTGACTGGGTTAGTATGCTGTATCGTATGTACCTAAGATGGGCTGATAAAAAAGGCTTTAAGGTTGAAGTCTTAGATTACCATGATGGAGATGAGGCAGGCATTAAGTCGGTATCATTTCAGCTGAACGGTGAGAATGCCTATGGCTTTATGAAATCCGAAAAGGGTGTTCACAGACTGGTAAGATTATCACCTTTTAACGCAGCTAATAAGAGACAGACGTCATTTGCATCCGTGGATGTTATGCCGGAGCTTAATGATGATATAGAGGTGGAAATTAACGAGGAAGACCTTCGTATAGATAAGTATCGCTCTAGCGGTGCAGGAGGTCAGCACGTTAATAAAACCGAATCGGCTATTCGTATAACTCACATACCTACAGGAGTGGTTGTACAATGTCAGAATGAAAGGTCGCAGCATAGCAATAAGGATAAAGCCATGAAGATGCTTAAAGCTAAGCTGTATCTTATAAAACAACAGGAAAATCTGGATAAAATCTCAGATATTCGTGGTGAGGTAACTGATAATGGATGGGGAAGTCAGATAAGAAATTATGTGCTTCAGCCTTACAATTTGGTTAAGGACTTAAGGACTGGTTACGAAACTGGCAATACTCAGGGTGTTTTGGACGGTGATTTGGATCCATTTATAAGCGCTTACTTAAAGTGGATTAATACCGAAGGAAAAGAGGAGTGAAACTATGGCAGAGATAAAGTATATGGTTTTTAACTTAGAGGATCAGTTGTACAGCCTGAAGCTCTCAAATATTAATGGTATAGAGTATATCTACAACATCGTGCCGGTTCCAGCAGGGGCAAAGTATATGAAGGGAATTATACACCTTCGTAATCAGATTGTGCCTGTGTATAATCTTAAGGAAAGATTTAGCATAGAGGAGACTAATACCAGCACAGAGAGACAGTTGCTTATCACGGAAACCCACGGCATTAAGCTGGGTATCGAGGTTGATGGAGTGAAGGGAATCATTCCTGTTCCTGAGGAAAATATAAAGGAGGTACCTCACGTTGTAAAAAGTGATGATACCACTTATTTAGAGAATGTTATAAAGGTTACATTGCCTGAGACAGGCAAGACAGAGATAGTACTTACAATATCCATAGATAGACTTATGCCTGACAAGGATTTTGATAGTATAGCAAGCTCTATATCTAATATGGAGCAGTCAGATGAATAAATTATTTTAACTAAAAAGGGAGACAAAAAGATGATAAATATTGCAGTTCTTGGATATGGCACAGTTGGTTCAGGTGTTGTAGAAGTAATAAGAACCAATCAGGATATAGTAAATAAGAGATCAGGTCAGGACATTAAAATTAAATATGTATTGGACCTTAGAGAATTTCCGGGAGATCCTGTTCAGGAGATTTTGGTCCATGATTATAATGTGATTTTAAATGATCCTGAGGTTGATATAGTAGTTGAGGTTATGGGTGGACTTAATCCTGCATATAACTTTGTTAAGAGTGCTTTAGAGGCTGGAAAGAGTGTTTGTACCTCTAATAAGGAGCTTGTTGCAGCTCATGGTGCAGAGCTTTTAGCTATAGCAAAGGAGAAGAACTTAAACTTCCTCTTTGAGGCAAGTGTTGGCGGTGGAATTCCTATTATCAGACCACTTAATCAGTCCCTTACAGCTGATGAGATTACAGAGATTACAGGTATCTTAAATGGTACTACAAATTACATATTATCTAAGATGACTGATGAGGGCTCAGATTTTGACTCAGTTTTAAAACAGGCACAGGAGCTTGGATATGCTGAGAGAAATCCTGAGGCTGATGTAGAGGGTTATGATGCTTGTAGAAAAATTGCCATACTTACATCATTAGTTCTTGGTAAGCAGGTTGATTATCAGGATATATACACAGAGGGAATCACTAAGATTACTGATGCGGAGATTAAGTATGCTAAGGCCCTTGGTGGTTCTATCAAGCTTCTTGGTATGAGTAAGTTTGTGGATGGCACAGTATATTCTATGGTTTCTCCGTTTATCATAGGCAAGGATCACCCATTAGCTACAGTAAACGGTGTATTTAACGGAATATTTATTAATGGAAATGTTCTGGGTGACACAATGTTCTATGGTAGTGGAGCAGGTAAGCTTCCTACTGCAAGTGCAGTTGTATCAGATGTTGTTGACGCTGTTAAGCACCAGGGAACAAACATTATGACTATCTGGGATAGTGAGAAGGTCGCCTTAGGTGATATGGATACCTTTAACTGTAGATATTTTGTGAGAACAAAGAGCAAAAAGGCTGAGGTAGAGGCTGCTTTCGGAACAGTTAGCTATGTAACAGTAGAGGGCTTAGATGAGGTTGCTTTCCTTACAGAAAATATGACAGAGGGAGACTTTAATCAGAAGGTTAAGGCTCTTGATATGATATATAGATTGAGAACAGCATTATAGGCGGAGGAGTTTGGACATGAAGTATGTAATTGTTTTAGGCGATGGTATGGCGGATTATCCTATAGAGGCTATAGATGGTATGACGCCACTTGAGTATGCAAAGACTCCTACACTTGATGAACTTTCAACAAAGTCAGAGATAGGCTTGGTACATACAATTCCGGAGGGAATGAGCCCGGGAAGTGACACTGCCAACTTATCTGTAATAGGTTATGACCCAAAGGTATATTATTCAGGACGTTCACCACTTGAGGCTTTAAGCATAGGTGTTGATATGGAGACTACTGATATATCCTTTAGATGTAATATAGTAACTCTTAGCGAGGAAGAGGAAGAGTACGAGAAGAAGACTATTATAGACCACAGCTCAAGCGAGATAAGCACTGAGGACGCTGCGGTTCTTCTTGAGGCAGTAAGAAAAGAGCTTGAGGATGATTTATATAAGTTCTATGTTGGAACAAGCTACAGACATTTAACCATATGGAAGAATGGAAAAGTGTTGCCACTTACGCCTCCTCATGATATACTCACTAAGGTTATCGGGGAGTATCTTCCTGAGGACGAGGTTCTTCGCAATATGATGAAGAAGAGTTATGATATACTTGCAAATCACCCTATTAATGTTGAGAGAAAGAAGCAGGGACTTAATCCTGCAAACTCAATATGGTTCTGGGGAGCAGGTACCAGACCGGCTCTTACATCCTTTGAGGAGAAGAATAAGAAGAATGGAGTTATGATTTCTGCAGTAGACCTTCTTAAGGGTATAGCTGTGGGAGCAGGACTTAAGAATATAGAGGTTGAAGGTGCTAATGGTGGACTTCATACAAACTATGAAGGCAAGGCAAATGCAGCTGTTGATGCACTTCTTAAGGATGGTTATGATTTCGCATACATTCACGTTGAGGCTCCGGATGAGATGGGTCATCAGGGAAGTATGGAGAGAAAGATTAAGGCCATCGAGAACTTGGATGAGAAGGTTATTAAGGTAGTATATGATGCCCTTACCGCATCAGGTGAGGATTTCAGAATGCTTGTACTTCCTGACCATCCAACACCTATTGTGCTTAGAACACATTCCAGTGACCCTGTTCCATACATTTTGTATGATAGTACAAGTCACAAGGAATCTGTTTTAAAATATAATGAAAAAGACGGAAAAGCCAGTGGTATATTTATCGCTGAGGGTCATAAGTTACTAGACCACCTTTTCGAAAAATAAGTCTTTAGACTTCTAGGAGGAATATATGTTAATAGTTAAGAAGTTTGGCGGTACTTCAGTTGCCAACAAGGAAAGAATTTTTAACGTAGCCAGAAGATGTATCGAGGATTATCAGGCAGGACATGACGTAGTTGTTGTACTTTCAGCTATGGGCAAGTACACTGATGAACTTATCGATATGGCAAAGGATATTAACGAGCTGCCACCTAAGAGAGAGATGGATATGCTTTTCACTATCGGAGAGCAGATGTCTGTTGCTCTTATGGCTATGGCTATGAATAAGCTTGGTGTTCCTGCTATATCCTTAAATGCATTCCAGGTTGCTATGCATTCCACATCTGTATATGGTAATGCTAGATTAAAGAGAATCGACAGCGAGAGAATCAGACATGAGCTTGAGGCTAGAAAGATTGTTATCGTAACTGGTTTCCAGGGTATCAACAAGTATGATGATTACACTACCTTAGGTCGTGGTGGTTCAGATACTACAGCAGTTGCTCTTGCAGCAGCACTTCATGCTGATAAGTGTGAGATTTACACAGATGTTGATGGTGTTTACACTGCAGACCCACGTAAGGTGCCTAACGCACGTAAGCTTGATGCGGTAACTTACGATGAGATGCTTGAGCTTGCTACACTTGGAGCGGGAGTTCTTCACAACCGTTCAGTAGAGCTTGCTAAAAAGTACGGCGTAAGAATGGTTGTACGTTCAAGCTTAAATACTTCAGAAGGAACAGTAGTTAGAGGAGGTAGTAAAATGGAGAAGATGCTTGTAAGCGGAGTAGCAGGAGATGCTGACTCAGCAAGAGTTGCAATAGTAGGATTAAAGGATGAGCCAGGTGTGGCATTCAAGGTGTTTAACGCATTAGCTAAGCACAATATTAATATCGATATGATTCTTCAGTCAGTTGGTAGAAAGGGAACTAAGGACATTAGCTTTACAACTACTGAGGATAGCGCAGATGAGGCAGCTAAGGTAATCAGCGAGAACTTCAGCGATTATGAGAGCATTGATGTAGATAAGAAGGTTGCTAAGGTTTCTATCGTAGGTGCAGGTATGCAGTCAAATGCAGGCGTTGCAGCTAAGATGTTCGAGGCTCTTTATGATTCAAACATCAACATCAGAATGATCTCAACTTCAGAGATTAGAGTAACAGTTCTCATCGATGAGGATAAGATGGAGAGAGCTATGAGCGCTGTTCATGATAAGTTTTCACTTGGTGAGTAAGTATAAGCTTTAAATTAGAATTAAGATATGATAAAATACAGTTATGATTTTTAGGGTCGTAACTGTATTTTTTGATTTCAAAAGAGGAGGGGTTAAATGAGGAAGAGAAAAAATATTATTGCAGCGATAATGGTTCTGGTGATGGTTTTGTCAGGTTATTTCCAATCTGGTGTTGCTACAGTGAAGGCTAATACATCAACCATGCCGTATGCTTATGATAATTTAGGCTCCATGAGTGATGTTGATCAATTCGCTGGTTTGGTTGCTACATCCACAGGATACGTAAGAGTTTTTCCTACCTATGATTGGAATACAAAAACTATGTCTGTGTATGCTGAGGATTATGATGCGGATTTTAATGTGCTGAGTAGAAAACAAATACCAATGGAGCTTAGCTGGTATTTGGGTTATTATTCGTCAGATGATGCTTACTATATAGTTTTTGCACAGAATAATACGGAAGAAGATACCGCAAAGGAAGTGTACAGGATTGTAAAGTACAGCAAAAGCTGGGAAAGATTAGCTTCAAGTTCATTAACTGGTGATTCCCAATTTGCACATGAGGTAAGATATCCATTTGATGCGGGAACCTTTGATATAATTGAACAAAATGGCAAGTTGTATTTTGCTTGTGGCCATGAGGGATATGTGGATCCTGCTTATAATCAGGGACATACAGGTCTTATGATGGTTGAGGTTAATATGGCTACTATGACAAGCAAGATTTATGATGCAGATTTATGGCATTCCTTCTCTCAGGATTTAGCTGTGGATGATGCAGGAAATGTATATCTTTTGGAAGCAAGTGAGGGAAGTAGAGCAACTAAGGTTACCAAATATATTACTTCGACTGGTAGATATGAAACTATTTATCCTCTTGAATATGGTGGAGATAGAACGTCAGCGTGGGCAATACCTACCTTTGCCACTGCGGATGATATAGAGGTATCTTCTGAGAATGTATTAGCTGTCGGTTCATCTATTGATCAAAGTACATATGAGGAAGCGTCATACAATTCTCCATTTACCATATATCTTTCTGTTACACCAAAGAACAACTTTACTTCTTCGGCAACAACTCTAAAGTGGATAGAAAGCAGTACATCTAATGGTGGATTTACAGATGTGACATTGTCAAAGGTATCAGAGGATAAATTCCTACTTATGTGGGAAACAGTGGTGAAGGAAGAATCTCTTGCAGCTGCAAATGAATATGATACTCTTAATATGCATGTTCTTCATTATATGTTTTTAGATGGTAACGGAAATCAGATTGGCTCTGAGATGAAGGTGTCTGCACCTGAAAGTTCATGTACGCCTATTATTAAAGATGGCAAGGCTGTCTTCTATGCATCAGATGGAGCAAATGTTGGCTTCTATACCATAGATGTAAATACTGGAGCGTTTTCGAAGAAGGTATATTGCCTTGCTGGACCTAATGCTGTGTGGACATACTCAGATGGAGTATTAACTGTTTCAGGAACAGGCGAGTTATATGAGAACTTTGCTACGAAAGCGGTTGGATTAGCTTTAGATGATATTACCAAGGTGGTTGTAAAATCTGGAATAACTGATATTTCAGCTAACGCATTTAGTGGACTTAATAACTTGAAGGAGGTTGTTTTAGAACCTGGAGTTGAAACTATAGGAGATAAAGCCTTTGGTTATAATCATAAGCTGGCAAATATTACAATACCTGATAGTGTTACCTATATAGCAGAGGATGCCTTTCATACAGGCTCCTATTGGGTGGGCTCAGGAGATCCGGTGATTAGAACGAAGATAACATGCTCTGAAAACTCATATGCGGCAAGTTATGCTTCGGAGTATGGAATTACTGTACAGATCAATTCTCAGGGGTCTGGTGATACAACAGGAAATACAGGGAACAATAATTCGGGAACTCAGGTTCCAGAGGAACCTGTAGATCAGGAATTGCTTAAATCTATGCCAAATATTGATGTATACTACCGCACTCACATCCAGAATGTTGGTTGGGAGGGCACAGAGAGTAACATCAAGACCTGGAAGAAGGACGGTGTAATGTCAGGAACCAGTGGAAGAGCCCTTAGACTTGAGGGTATAAACATAGTGGTTACGCCTGAGACTGCGTGCCCAGAATTAGATTTAGGAATTCAGTATACAACCCAC
>JAFTPO010000019.1 GCA_017463225.1 Lachnospiraceae bacterium
GAATCTGATAGTAACTGGGTTACCCTCAAGTGCCTCGTAAAGTGCCTCGAAATCTCCCTGCTGATATGGAAGAATCTTCTCAAGTGCAGCTTCTCTCTCCTCTACTGTATCTGAACAGATCATCTCACGGAATGCAGCAATTCTGTCTTCCTCGAAGAACATATGCTCTGTACGGCAAAGACCGATACCCTCTGCTCCAAGCTCACGAGCCTTCTTAGCATCAGCTGGAGTATCTGCATTAGTTCTTACCTTAAGTGTTCTATACTTATCAGCCCAAGCCATGATTCTACCGAACTCACCAGCGATAGAAGCATCAACAGTTGGGATAATACCATCGTAAATGTTACCAGTTGAACCATCAATTGAGATGAAATCTCCCTCGTGGAATTCCTTACCAGCAAGAGTGAACTTCTTGTTCTCCTCATCCATCTTAATATCACCACAACCAGATACACAACAAGTACCCATACCTCTAGCAACAACGGCAGCGTGTGAAGTCATACCACCACGTACTGTAAGGATACCCTGAGCAACCTTCATACCAGTGATATCCTCTGGTGAAGTCTCAAGTCTAACAAGAACAACCTTCTCGCCTCTAGCATCCCAAGCAACAGCGTCCTCAGCTGTAAATACAACCTTACCGCAAGCAGCACCAGGTGATGCACCAAGACCCTTACCCATTGGAGTTGCAGCCTTAATAGCAGCAGCATCAAACTGTGGGTGAAGAAGTGTATCAAGGTTACGTGGGTCGATCATTGCAACAGCCTCTTCCTCAGTTCTCATTCCCTCATCAACAAGGTCACAAGCGATCTTAAGAGCAGCCTGAGCAGTTCTCTTACCATTTCTAGTCTGAAGCATATAAAGCTTCTCGTTCTCTACAGTGAACTCCATATCCTGCATATCTCTGTAGTGGTTCTCAAGAGTCTTACAAACCTCCTGGAACTGAGCAAATGCAGCTGGGAACTTCTCTGCCATCTGAGCGATTGGCATAGGAGTACGAACACCGGCAACAACGTCCTCACCCTGAGCGTTAGTAAGGAACTCACCCATGAGCTTCTTCTCACCTGTAGCTGGGTCTCTTGTGAAAGCAACACCAGTACCACAGTCATCACCCATGTTACCGAATGCCATAGACTGTACGTTTACAGCAGTTCCCCATGAATATGGGATATCGTTATCTCTTCTATATACGTTAGCTCTTGGGTTGTCCCATGAACGGAATACGGCCTTTACAGCACCCATAAGCTGAACCTTAGGATCATCTGGGAAGTCCTCACCGATCTTGCTCTTGTACTCAGCCTTGAACTGACCAGCAAGCTCCTTAAGATCCTCAGCAGTAAGATCTACGTCCTGAGTAACTCCTCTGTTCTCCTTCATCTCGTCGATAAGCTCCTCGAAATACTTCTTACCAACTTCCATAACTACGTCTGAGTACATCTGAATGAATCTTCTGTAGCAGTCCCAAGCCCAACGTGGGTTTCCTGACTTCTCAGCGATTACATTAACAACTGTCTCATTAAGTCCTAAGTTAAGGATTGTATCCATCATACCAGGCATAGAAGCTCTAGCACCTGAACGAACAGAAACAAGAAGTGGATTCTCAGTATCACCGAACTTCTTGCCAGTGATCTCTTCCATCTTATCGATGTACTCCATAATCTGTCCCTGAATCTCATCATTAATTACTTCGCCGTCCTCATAATACTGAGTACAAGCCTCTGTAGTAATAGTGAATCCCTGTGGTACAGGAAGACCAATGTTAGTCATCTCTGCAAGGTTAGCACCCTTACCACCAAGAAGGTTTCTCATGCTTGCATCGCCTTCTTTAAACAAATATACCCATTTGTTTGCCATGTTAAATTACCTCCTAAGTTTCTTATAATATTGTAACAGTCGCCTATGGCTTGCCACCGTCACGCTGTCAACAATTATAACACATAAAGTATGAATGTAAAACCACTTTTTTCAAAATTTTTCAGCAAATTTATACAAAAATAAAAAGGTAAACACTTTCATATATTATGAAAACGGTTACCTTTTTATTTACATTAAAATAGTTGCTCCTTTTCAAGCACCTTGTCATATATAGCAAGTACTCTACTTAAGTCATCTCTAATCCTCTGACGACTCTTTTCAAGTTGATTCTTACCAGAGATAGTTCTTTTTATTTCAAGGGAGTCCTTACCGTTATTAATTGTAACCACTGCATTGGTTCCTTTAAACAATAAATTAGTGTACCCCTGTGCCAATGCATCTGCTTGAACTATACTCTCCATAAAATCAGGTGTTAATATGTAAAATGCCATCTGTTGATTATTTGACTTAATCTCAAATTGATTATTAAACTCTACACTTTCAACCTCTATGGTATCGTCAGAAGTCTTTACCCCGAGCACATCTGCTGCTCCACTAAATACGTCAGAGAAAAAACCTTTTTCCTTACGAGGAGTTTTTCTCTCCTTAATTCTAACATAACCATCCATCTTTTGGCCAAGCTCTATAGTCATAAGAGGGCCCTGGAATACTGTCCTATATGTTGTTTTGGTCTTTCCATCTCTTCTTTCTGTATGTTCTCTCTCCATGTGCAAATCACAGTAGGTAAATTTTACTCCATTATATCTACCCAATATATAATCCGAACCACTAATTCTATCGAATTTCGGTAGTATGCTACATGACTTAATAAAATCTTGATTCATAAAATTATCAGGTGTATATTTTATTATTTCTATTCTCTCTGCAATAACATCCTTGATAACATACTCACCTATAGCATTCTTTACTTCCTTATTTACTGTCTTAGTTTTCTTACCTGTAATTATAGCAACCGGCAAACCTATAATACCGGCAATCAAAATGAAAGGACCTAAAATATGCTGACAACCAATCATGACAAGTCCACCTATTATGGCTACAGGAAATAACAACAAACTTGCATTTGCTATAAAGTTTATAGTTTTACCCTTCCTTTGAATCTTACTAACCTTACTAATTATTTCATCATCTGTCATTGTACCCATATTAATCCTCGCTTTCATCTGTATTCTAATAAACAAACAAATTATAACATAACAACCATATTCATAAAGCACAATTTCTAAACCTTAGCTTTCTTTATCGTCGAATAATCCCACATTATAAGGTGACAAGACATCTTTTTGGTCAATTTATCCATTGTGTAACACCATCTATTTATTATATAATTTAACAGACAAATTTGAAAAGAAAGGATTATATTATTTATGGAAAATAAGCCATCGAGATCTAAGTTCCACATAGGTATGCGAAACATAAAGACCGCCCTGGCAGCTACACTTTGTGCATTACTTTATCTGCCCTTTGACAGAAACCCAACCTTTGCCTGTATAGGCGCCATATTTGGAATAGGAAATGATATGGAAAGCTCCAAGCTTCTTGGAGGTAATAGATTTTTTGGTACCCTAATAGGTGGATTAATCGGTATAGCACTCTTTACAATTTATATTATCTTTTATCCAACAGGTGAAAATAGCCCACTTATGCTACTCTTTGTATTCGTAGGTGTGGTAATTGTTATTCTTATAAGCCAGATATTTAATATGTACGGAGCTATTCCTCCAGGAGGTGTTGTACTATGTATTATATTATTCAATACTCCTGTGGAACACTACGTAATATACTCATTAAATAGAATGCTTGATACTGCTATTGGAGTAACCGTTGCACTTTTGGTTAATCAATTCTTACCTAGGAAAAAGGTTGTTGATGTACTTTACAAGCTAAAGCTTAGAAAAACTAAGCATTAAAATATATATTTGGAGATAAAAAAATGGGAAATATTATAGAAATAACTAACTTCAACGCACCGGAGCTGGATGTATACGCCAGACTCTCAGAAGGACAGTTATTAAACAGACACGAACCGGACAAAGGAATATTCATAGCTGAAAGTCCTAAGGTAATTGAGCGGGCCCTAGATTTTGGTTGCCAGCCTATATCATTGCTCTTAGAAAAAGCTCATATCGAAGGTCAGGCAAAGGAAATTATCAAAAGATGTGGTGATGTACCAGTGTATACCGCAGAGTTTGATATTCTCACACAGCTTACAGGCTTTAAGCTAACCAGAGGTGCTCTTTGTGCCATGAGAAGGCCAAAGCCTTTAACTGTAGCTGAGGTTTGTTCTAATTCAAGGAGAATTGCAGTACTTGAAAATGTAATGAATCCAACCAATGTTGGAGCTATATTCCGCTCTGCCGCAGCCCTTGGAATAGACGGTATACTACTCACTCCAGGTTCAAGCAATCCACTATACAGACGTGCCATAAGAGTAAGTATGGGTACAGTATTTCAGATACCATGGACATTTCTAAGCAGTGAAGACACGGACAGCAACACTATTTGGCCAGAAAAAGGAATTGCCACACTACGAGAACAAGGCTTTAAAATTGTTGCAATGGCTCTAGACGATAACTCCATAAGCATCTCTAACCCTATTTTAAGAGAACAGGAAAAACTAGCCATAGTTCTAGGCACCGAGGGCGAAGGTCTTGCATCCTGTACCATCGAAGATTGTGACTATACAGTAAAAATACCTATGTATCATAACGTAGACTCCCTTAATGTTGCCGCCGCCAGCGCAGTAGCCTTCTGGGAGCTTTGCAAGTAAAATATAAAAGGATGTGCAAAATGTTATTATGCACATCCTTTTATTATTAAAGCTTTTCCTTACACTCCTTAACAAAATCAATATATTGCTGGTTGTGACCGTATATACTCAAGGCTTTTTCAAAACACTTTATAGCATTTTCATAATCCTCCATCTCGTAATATACTAATCCCTTCTCGTACCACGCATCATAGTTTTCTATATATGTGGCATCCTTTCTACGCTTCTCGGATATTGCAAGATCGCAAAGCTCAAGTGCTTCCTCATGCCTGTCCATAGCTCTGTAAAACTCAGATTTTTTAAGCCATGTATATGCATCACTGGCGTCCTCAAGCTGTTCTGTAGCTATATCAATGTACTTCTTATATTCAGGCTTATAGATATCATCAATCTTCTTAAGGGCAAGAAGCAGCAAAGCACATGTATATGACTCATGCTCAGTATCTCTTTCTATAGCTATCTTAAAGTGCTCTATGGCCTCCTGATACATCTTGTGGTCTAAATATACAAAACCGATGGTTCTCTCTATAAAGTACTCTTCATCATGATTATTAACTATTGTCTTATATGCCTCATATGCAACGTCAATATGGCCCTCGTTACCTGCTAAGCAACACAGATTACCCATTATAGGTCTCTTTAACTCCTGGTCCTCTGTCTTGCTATATGCCATTCTCATAAAATCAAAGCATTCATTTACAAGATTCATTCTAACCAGAAGCTCAGCGTAATCTATAACTGCCCAAGAATTATAGCCGTATTTATCAAAATACTCTTCAAAGGTAAGCTTTGCCTTATCAAACTCCTTCATACAGCAAAGAGCCTCAGCCTTTCCTTTATAGGCTCTTTCCAGATAATCATCATCCTCACTTGATCCAAGTATCTCGTCGAAACAGCTAATTTCTCTCTCGAAATCACCAAGAACATGGCATACATTTCCTATTCTATTTAAGAAGAAAGTATCTCCTGGCTCAGACTCTAGGCCCTTTTCAAGATACTCAAGTGCTTTTTCTTCATCATCTTGCCTCTCATAGCAGCTTGCAAGCAAGGTATATACATTAAGAAGGTCATACTCTGACATAGTAGCTTCCTGAGTTCCTCTTCTGTCCATTATACCCTTAAAAAGCTCTATAGCCTTCTCATTTTCTTCTCTTCTCATAGCCATACGGGCTTTGAAAAAGTCAACATCATCATTTGGATATCCACAGTACTGCTCAAATCTATTTAGGGTTCTGTCAACCATCTCATATTCCTGACACTCCCAGTACATTCTAAGCAGTATTACATATGGCTCATAAAAATATGACTGTATTCTGGTTGCATTATTACAAGCCTCTACTGCATTACCATACTCATCTAACTGATAGAAGCTCTTTGCCATATATAGGTAAGCATCATAAGAAATACTTGACTCCAGAAGCTTTTCACATACCTTAAGACAAGCATCATAATGTCCACTTTCATACTCCAGCTTGCATAAGGCGTCATATGCATACTCTATAAACTCGTGTTTCTTTGATGTGGCAATATCTAAGAACTTCCTAGCCTCATCATAGTTCTTCATATTGATATAACACTCGCCTATGTAGTAATTGACATATAAAAATCTATTCTTATTCTTAACAGCCTTTTCAGAATTATCATCCTCAGGAATCTCAAGTATTGAATCCTTCCAGGCAAACAATGCCTCTAAAGCCTCCTCATATCTATCCAGATACATAAGATTTCTTCCCAAAAGGTCATAATACTCACATTTGTTATCACCTGTCGGAGTAAATTCCTGTAGTATCTCAACACATTTTCCAAAATCACCGTTTCTGTAATAACACCAGACAATGTCATACTTGGTCTTCTCATCTTCAGGATTTTCTTCAAGAATTTTACTGTATTTTTCTATTAAACCATTGTTTGCTCGTACTAATCCATATCTGGCAGCTTCATCATATTGGTTCAAATCAAGAAGCTTCATAAACAAATCTCTAGCCTCTTCGAATTCACCCTTGGCGCACTTTAAGTCGCCTAATCTGTTTTTTATAGATACATCTTTAGGATCAAGCTGGCTTAAGCTGTTATAGTATTTTTCAGCATCTTCCAAAGAATTCCTAATAATTGCAACATCTCCACAGAACAACAATATGTAATAATCATCTGCGAAGTCATTTAACAAATCTTCACCTATAAGCTGAAGCTCATGTAGCTTATCACCATACTTTTCTCTTCGCTCTTCGTTAGATTCCACCTTTTCATTTATAGAATGTATCTGATGTCTACATTTTGCTATCTCTAAATACGGATGATAGATATCTATAGCTTCAAGCTCGGCTATAAGACGTGCTTCTTCCTCTACATTTCTACGTCTTATAGCGCTATCCAAGCCATAATAAATATCAATATACTTTTCCACCTCGTCTAAATCACCATCAAAAAGATAATAATTTATAGGGTCTCTAAACCTTGCATTATCGATTATGTGTGATACAAAATTTTCCGGCAAACGTTCGCAAAGCTCTGCCTTAACCTCCACCACATTAAAGGTATCACAGATTAAACGATACACATCCTGTGGCACAAAATAGTTATCCATAAGAAATCTAAAGAAAATATACATAGTTTCTTCAGCTGTATCCAAAGCTACAAATTCATCTCTCTCAAATAGATTTCTCCATTCATCCACACATATTCTACGATTGAAATCATTGTATATTTCTTTTAGCTCATATAAAACGCTACCTGGCTCAATCAACTCCTCAGTCTCATCATCCTTTTTATCAGCTTCATACATAGCCTCCTCAAAGGCACTTCTAAGCTCCATAAAGCCCTCCTGATTATCCTCAGGATTAACCCCCTGTAGTTTAGCTCTATATGCTTCCTTTATGGCATCCTTATCCTTAGTCTTTTCAATTCCAAGTACATTCCAAATATTCACAGCGCACCACCCTTTTTATATTACTTCAGCCTTAATAACTCATACTAATTCGTAATAAGTCTTAGTAAGACTTAACAAGTTATAACAATTCTTAGTAATTTATAATATCGTAAATAATATCATAATTTTAATTAAATAACTACTATTTTAATAACAATAAAAGCAGGTTATTAAAACCTGCTCTTATTAGTATATTATAATAATTCTTCTCCGGAAAGTTTAAGATATGAAGCTATAAGTCTTGCAAGGAAAAACATTATAGCACATTCATCCTCCTGCCACAATCGTCTGGCCTCAGGCTCTCCGCACAGTAAGTACCCATATGTTTCCTTACCTATGCCAATCCTTGCTAAGATAAAAGCTTTGATATTATTCTCCTCACATAGTCTATGCATACACGGTGACAACTTACTGATATCTGTAGATTCATTGGTCATAAATGCATTTTCAAATTGCATATCTCCTATACAATCAAGTGTACCAACAACTTCACCGAGAGCCACCGATTTAATCTCATTGTTACAGTTAATATAATAAAAATCAGATATTCTCAAATCCTCTCTCATTATATCAATAACTGCGTCCAACTTATCATACAAATTATCCTTAGAATCGAATTTTTTAGTCAAATCATCCTGAATCGTGAAAATTCCTCTACCTGCAATTTCCTTAATAACAATGTTCTTATGCTTCGACTCAACATATATTATGTAGCAATTTCTACCTTTAGTTTTGCCACGATACATAGTCTTATCTATAAGTTCAAATAAAGAATCATAATCTGATGCATCATAAGGGAAGGTTGCACTTCCAATGGTACCTGTTATAAATGGATCACAGCTTTCAAGGGCTATGTTCTTACGAAGAACATTGAAATTAGCATACATATTAAAGTAAAAGCTCTTAACATCTGCATAGGTCTTATCTCGCAGATTTACTATAAGGAACTCATCCCCACCTATTCTACCAGCTATACCATAATCATCCAAATATCTTATCAAATCTGATGAAACTCCGGCTAATACACCATCTCCAACCTTGTGACCATAGGTATCATTTATAAACTTAAAGTTATCCAAATCAAGCATTCCAAGAGTAAATGATA
The DNA here is from genome assembly GCA_017463225.1 of Lachnospiraceae bacterium. Classification (GTDB taxonomy): domain Bacteria; phylum Bacillota; class Clostridia; order Lachnospirales; family Lachnospiraceae; genus Coprococcus_C. The sequence goes on from JAFTPO010000019.1 coordinate 8,677, forward strand.
CATTTTCTTCTACAAGGCTATGTATAAAGCCTATGATATAAGGTCTAGCTAAGAGCCCGGTCAAAGAGTCAGTTATAGTAGATAAATCCCGCTCCTGCAAAACCTTTTGAAAATATGGATATTTTAATAATTTTTCTTTGGTATACATATCATCACCCCGTAGCATAATATCTACTTAACTAATAATTATAAGTAATCTCCTGTACCCTGTATATATCCTGCTAATAATCTGGCTACAAAGAAAAGTATCGCATGCTCGTCTTCCTGCCATATTCTAAGATTACGAGGTTCTGCACATATAAGGTAGCCATAGGTCTCGTCCTGAATACCTACTCTCACCATAAGCACAGTTTCAAATTCCTTATCTCTGCAAATCTCAAATAATCTTCTGGATTTAAATTTTATCTCCTGAATCTCATTGGTCATATAGAGATCCTGATTAATAAGCTTCTCCAAATCGTAAACTTCACCTAGCGATTCTTCTGTATTAACACTTCTCATCAAATTCTCATTACCAACATAGTACAAATCCGATATTCTCATATCGCTACTTACAGTAAGCATAATATTCCTAAGCTTCTCTGTAACTCCCGACACTTCATCGAACTTTACGCAGATATCATGAAATATAGTGTATATATTTCTTCCAGCCAGCTCCTTTATCTTGATATCCTTATGTTTTGACTCAACATATATTATATAACAATTTCTTCCCTTTGTTTTTCCTCTATACAACGCCTTGTCAACAAGATTAAACAATGATTCGAAGTCTGCTGCATTCTCTGGGAATGTAGCACAACCAATAGTACCTGTAATGAATGGATTGCAATTCTCCAGTTCAATATTCTTTCGTAGAACATTGAAATTTGCATACAGACCGCAGAAAAATTGTTTCAAATCGTCATATCTAACATCTCTAAAATTAACAATTAAAAATTCATCTCCACCAAAGCGACCTGCAACGCCATAGCTACCAAGGTAGCGAATCAAATCTGTTGCAACTCCGGCCAAAACACCATCTCCTACCTTATGTCCATAGGTATCATTGATGAATTTAAAATTATCTAAATCTACGATACTCAAGGAAAACGGTATCTTCTCTTCAATTAACCTATGTATAAAGCCAATAATATAGCGTCTTGAAACAAGCCCTGTCAACGAATCAACAACACTTGAAATATCTCTGAGATTAAGTATCTCTTCAAAATATGAATATTTTGATAATTGCTCTTTTGTGTACAATCTCTAACCTCCGGCTATGTCTCAAAATACTACAATTTATTGTTGCTTAATATTATACTACTAGTTTTTACTTAAAACAATTATACAATTAATAAAATTAGTAAATTAATAGTATAATAGTCCATTTTCTAAAAAAATTTGGTCTGAGACAAAAAGCCTCAGACCTAGGTAAAAATAACTGTAAATGGGTATATAAACAGTAACTTTATCTATTTGCTTTAACGATGTCTGCAGCTTCAGCTACTAACTTCTTAATAGTATCAAAATCTCCAGCCTTGATTAAGTCTCCCTTAACCATCCAGCTACCGCCACAGCAGAATATTCTGCTTGACTTGAGATAGTCAACAACATTAGATGGGCTAATTCCTCCTGTTGGCATAAACTTAACCTTTGGGAAAGCTGCTCCAACTGCATTAATCATACTAAGTCCACCTGCATTCTCTGCAGGGAAAAACTTTACATGGTCTAAGCCAAGATTAACTGCCTGAATAAGCTCTGAAGGAGTCTGAATTCCAGGACAAACCGGAATATCCTTCTCTAAGCAATATTTTACTATCTCTGCATCAAAGCCAGGTGATACTATGAATTTAGCACCTGCATTAACTGCTCTATCCACCTGATCCTTAGTAAGAACAGTACCGGCACCAACTAACATATCCGGAAAGCTTTCTGCCATAATTCTAATTGACTCCTCTGCAGCTTCTGTTCTAAATGTAACCTCTGCTGCTGGAAGTCCGCCTTCCATAAGTGCCTCTCCAAGAGGCTTTGCATCCTTCGCATCATTTAATACAACTACAGGTATAATCCCCACCTCTGAAAATTGCTCTAAAACCTTTACTGTATTCTCACTGTTCATAACTAATCTCCTTATATATTAGAATATATTAAAACTCCTCTTCCTTCTCATCAGCAAACTTGCTAGGATCAAGATTTCCCGGATCCTGTCCAATATATGCACTTATACCACCATCAATGTAGATAACCTGACCATTGATGAAATCTGAAGCCTCTGAACCAAGGAATACTGCAAGACCCATAAGATCCTCTGTACGTCCCCATCTCTGAGCCGGAGTCTTTGAACGGATAAATCTGTCAAATGGATGCATAGAACCATCCTCCTGCTTAGCACGAAGTGGTGCTGTCTGTGGAGTAGCTATGTAACCAGGTCCAATAGCATTACACTGAATGTTATACTGACCATACTCTGAACAAATATTCTTAGTAAGCATCTTAAGACCACCCTTAGCAGCTGCATAAGCAGATACAGTCTCTCTACCAAACTCGCTCATCATAGAACAAGCGTTAATAATCTTACCTGACTTTCTCTCCATCATGCTTGGAAGAACTGCCTTAGCACAGATAAATGGACCATTTAAATCGATATCGATAACCTGCTCCCACTCCTGAAGTGTCATCTCATGCATTGGAATTCTCTTAATGATACCAGCGTTATTTACAAGAATATCGATAGGACCAACGTTCTTTGCTACATCAGCAACAAACTTCTGTACAGCAGCCTCGTCAGTTACATCACATACTGCTCCATAAGCCTCAATACCAAGCTTCTTATAATTCTCAAGTCCTCTATCAACAAGGTCCTGGTTAATATCATTGAATACTACCTTAGCACCTGCCTGCGCATAAGCATTACCATAAGCAAGTCCTAAACCGTATGAACCACCTGTTACCCATGCTACCTTACCAGCACATGAAAACTTATCTAAAATGTTTGCCATTTTTAAATCCTCCTTATAATCTAAATATCTTATAATCTAATCATCAACTTATATAAATTACATTAAATCCTGATTTCTTACAGGATCCATATCGTCGAATGCCTGATTCTCTCCAACCATTCCCCAGATGAATGTATAGTTCTTTGAACCACAGCCTGAGTGAATTGACCAGCTTGGAGATATAACTGCCTGCTCGTTTCTCATAACGATGTGACGAGTCTCCTGTGGCTCACCCATAAAGTGCATAACAAATCCATCCTCTGGAATCTCAAAGTATAAGTAAACTTCCATTCTTCTATCATGAGTATGGCTAGGCATAGTGTTCCATACACTGCCTGGCTCAAGATGAGTCATACCCATAACAAGCTGACAGCTCTCTACCTGACCAGGAAGAATATACTTACAGATTGTTCTGTGATTAGAATCCTCTAAAGTACCAAGTTCAACTTTATTCTCATCCTTTACTATAACAACGCCATCTTCTGGCTCTCCATCGACCTTAATAACAAGGGTTGGGTATGTGGTATGAGCAGGTGCACTATTAATATAAAATTTAGGAGGGTTGGCCGGGTCAATAGCCTTAAAAGTGATATTCTCCTTACCCATACCTATATACATACCGTTTTTATGTGAAATAATGAATTCCTCACCGTCAACTGTGATGATACCATCACCGCCAATATTGATTACTCCCATCTCTCTTCTCTCGAGGAAGTACTTCGCTCTAAGCTCATCACCTGCAGTAAGCTTAAGCTCTTTATTTACAGGAGTAGCTGAGCCTGTAATAATTCTGTCAATATGACTATATACAAGCTTAATCTCATCCTCATAGAAAACCTTCTCTATGAGAAACTCCTCTCTAAGTCTCTCAGTTGTGTAATGTTTAACGTCTCTTGGTGACGCGGCAGTTCTTAATTCCATGATTTAATCTCCTTATCATAAATATTTTATGTCTTAAATTGATTATCTCTTAACTCTTGCTCCTGCTCCGCTCATAATACCCTCAACCTCTGACTTAGAAGCCATAGTAGTATCTCCAGGAGTTGTCATAGCAAGTGCTCCATGAGCTGCTCCGTAGTTAACAGCCTTCTCTGGATCACCTGTCTCCATAAGACCATAGATAAGTCCTGAAGCAAATGAATCTCCTCCACCAACTCTATCCATAATCTCTAATGCATCGTACTGAGCTGCCTTATATATATTTCCATCTGCCCAGCAGATTGCGCTCCAATCATTAACTGTTGCAGTTTTTACTGTTCTAAGTGTAGTTGCAACAACCTTAAAGTTAGGGTAAGTCTTTGCAGCCTCATTAATCATCTTCTTATATCCATCAAGATTAAGCTCCTTAAGGTTCTCATCATTACCCTCTATCTCAAATCCAAGACAAGCTGTAAAGTCTTCCTCGTTACCAATCATAACATCAACATACTTAGCGATTTCCTTGTTAACCTCCTGTGCCTTCTCTAAGCCACCGATAGCGCTCCACATAGAAGGTCTATAGTTTAGGTCATAAGAAACGATAGTGCCGTACTTCTTAGCTGTCTTAATAGCTGCGATTACTGTCTCACAGCTCTGCTCTGAAAGAGCAGCATATATACCACCTGTATGTAACCATCTAACTCCAAGCTCTCCGAATATATATTCAAAATCAAAATCATCAGGAGTAGCCTTTGAGATTGCAGTATTAGCTCTATCTGAACAACCAAGCGCTCCTCTAATACCAAATCCTCTCTCAGTAAAGTTAATACCATTTCTGCAGGTTCTACCGATACCATCGGTCTTCATCCACTTAATAAGAGAAGTATCTACTCCACCCTGAAGGATAAAATCCTCCATAAGCTTACCAACCTCATTGTCAGCAAATGCAGTCATAACAGCAGTCTTAAGTCCAAAGCATCTGCGAAGACCTCTGATTACATTGTACTCTCCGCCGCCTTCCCAAGCCTTAAAGCTTCTAGCTGTCTTAATACGTCCCTCACCTGGATCAAGTCTAAGCATTACCTCACCGAGGCTTACTGCATCAAACATACAATCCTTTTTATCTCTTAACTTTAACTCCATAATGACCTCCTATTTTTCAATAAATTATAGTATAAATATTTTCATTAATTACTCTAACTTTAATATAGTGTAAGCGCTTACATTTGTCAAGAAAAAAATATAATATTTTCATAGAAATATTATATTTTTTTTCGTATTTATCTGTTAAGCTCGCTAACATTTCCTGTAGCATTGTGATTTTTGATTATATTATTAATCTCAGCAAAATCACTGGCTGGCAAATCTCCCGGTATAGTGTTTTTAACACTGGATGTTGCATTGCCATACTGAAGCGCTTTATATGGATCCTCATATGCCAGAAGTCCAAACAAAACTCCTGAAACATAAGCATCTCCTGAACCTATTCTGTCAATAACATCGATATTTTCATAAGGCTTCTCTGTATAAAATTCATCTGCATCCTTAGAATAAATTGTAGATGTAAAATCATGACATTTTGGACTCTTTACTGTTCTTTGAGTTGTACACACATATTTTATAGGATAATCCTCAGTGTAGCTCTTCATTATATCTTCCAGCTCTCCGGTCTTTGCCATCATTCTTCTACTGGTTTCCTCTGATATGAAAAGTACATCCACATATGGAAGGATTGAACAAATAGTCTCCTTTGCCTCCTCCTCGCTCCAAAGATTAGCTCTATAATTAACATCAAAAGAAATAAGTGCTCCATGCTCCTTAAACTTCTTTATCATCTCTACAGCAACAGCTCTTATATCCTTGCTTAAAGCCAAGGTTATTCCACTGGTATGGAACATTCTTGTTTTCTCATATACCTCGTCAGGGATATCATTCATAGAAAGCTTGGTAAATGACGAATTCTGTCTGTCATATACGATAGACGGCTTTCTAGGCGCTGCACCATACTCATAATAATATATTCCAAGTCTTGCATCATCTGAAGAATCATAGATAAGATAATCGTCTGACACACCATCAAATCTTATTCTGTTTTTTATAAATGCTCCTATACTATTATCCGGAAGCTTAGAAATAATACCAGTTCGAAGTCCCAAATGAGCAACTCCGGCAGCTACATTAAGCTCTGAACCTCCTGCTCTCTTATCAAAAACCTCACCTCTGGACATTCTCTCGTATCCAGGTGGGGATAATCTAAGCATTATTTCTCCAAGTGTAATAAGATCATACATTTTGATAACACACCTCTTCAATCTTTTTCTGACCAACATTTATAAGCTGTGGCTCCGAATCAACGCTTCCACATATATAGATATTTGACAATTCAATGGTATCTGCATTTCGTATATAAATACTTCTTCCTGCCATATCCTCGAAATTGTCCATCATTATAGGACACATCGGAACCAACTCATCCTTTGGCAGGTAAGAAACCTTTATATTATTCATCTTTATACCACTGACGTGGCTCTCTGGCAATCCGTAAATACAAATAAATACAGCATTTACACCATCACATTCTACATCCTCGATAAAAATATTGCCAACCTTTGGAGTATTCTCATCCACAGGCAATGCATCCTGACACTGCACGTAATCGCTATGACCGTCCGGGTCACAGAAGTAAAACATGTTTACTGTAAATGGCATATGAACACCTGTCATTTTAATATTAGAAAACCTTAAATTCTCTAATATTGACTTATCGCCTCTTCCTCTTCTTGATTTTACTCTTAATCCTCTGTCAGTATTCTCGAATATACACTGACTAACATTAAGATTTTGAATACCACAAGCTATCTCACTACCTATTGTAACTGCTCCATGACCTCTTTCGAACTTACAGTTTCTTATAATCACATCTTCAGTCTTCTTGTAGTGATACTTGCTCATATATATTTTGCCGCTCTTGAGAGCAACACAATCATCTCCAACTGAAATCTTTACTCCAATTATCTTAACATTGCAGCAATTCTCAGGATCAATACCATCTGTATTAGGTGAATTATCCGGATTATATATGCTACAATCATAGAAAGCTATATCATCAGAATAATATGGGTGAACAGTCCAACAAGGGGAGTTTTGAAGCATCAATCCCTGTAGCTTAATATTCTTACATCTTGTAAGCTCAACAAGCTTAGGGCGCCAAGCTCCTCTTTTATTTCTAACATCTACCCACCAGTCTGAATTCTGTGCATTTCCATCTATCAATCCAGGACCTATAATGTTTACATTGCATACATCCTGACCAGTTATAACTGAAGCAAAGCTACTGAGAGGATTACCCTCCCAAGATGTAAAGCTTATCTCTTCCTTAATATCATCAGTTCGTCTAACCATACCAGGAAGAATAGGATACTTTTCTCTATCTGTAATTGCCATCATTATGGCGCCATCCTCAAAACAGATTGTAATATTACTCTTTAAAAATATAGAACCTGTTAAATATGTACCCTTACTAATACGAACAGTACCATTTTCAGGACAACACGCAATAGCTGCTTGTATAGGTAAAGTATCATCCTTAACTCCATCTCCTACAGCGCCAAAATCTTTAACATCTAATAAACAAACCTCTTTTAAGGTTCTAAACCTCAATCTGGATGTTTCGTCAATGTTGTCCCCTGTAGCTCTTAGCTCAACATTATACTCAGTATCAGGTCTAAGCTGGTACAAAGAAAATACATTCGTATCAACAGACTTTTCATAGCTACCATTTACATATAAGTCGTAAACCTTTCCACAGCTATATCTATCTTCATTATTCATTTCAAAGGTAACACTTCTATTAAAAATGTCAACTATATTGAAATCCATCCCTCTATCCTCGTCTCAAATACTCTATATAGGCTAACAAAAGTGGTGCAACACCCTTAGCCTCATTCTTAACTACAGGCTCACTGTAATAGTATTCTACAGAACCATCTCTCCTAGTCTTTCCTCCTAAGCCTGCAACCAAGCAAATTCCTCCTAATTCAAGATTCCCCTCATCATCGATTTTTAGGTATCTCTCAATAATTCCTTCTAACGCCTTGATTCCCATATCCTCATATACATCAGGAAGGTAACCTAATCTTACAGCCTTAAGTATTGCATAAGAAATAAGTGCAGTTCCTGAAGTTTCCAAATAGTTTCCATCTTCTCCCTGATGGTCAACTACCTGCCAAAACATTCCTGACTCATCCTGATATGGAATTAAAGCCTCAACTAAATTCTCAAGTAGTCTAAGTAAATATCTAAACTCGTCATATAATACATCTGTCATTGCTGTTGCTGTTTCAACAAGAGCTACTGCATACCAGCCTAAAGCTCTAAGCCAAAAATTAGCACTACAACCAGTCTCAGGATTAGCCCAGTACATTTCTTTACTCTCATCATATCCATGATAATAAAGACCGGTCTTATCATCCTTCATAAGTCTCTCTACATTTTCAAACTGCTGAATAGAATCCTTGCAGCCCTTCATTGAGTTAAACTTCATCTCATACTTCATATAAAACGGCTGAGCCATATATAGTCCATCAAGCCATACCTGATGTGGATATATATTTTTATGCCAGAAGTTGCCCTCCTTAGTTCTAGGCATTCTCTCTAACTGGCCTCTTACAATCTCTATAGCCTTTCTATACTTCTCATCTCCTGTCTTATCATAAAGATAAAACAGATTGCTTGCTGTATTTACATTATCAAGATTAAACTCCTCAGGATCATAGGTTTCGATAGTACCATCTTCCTGAACATAATAATCTACAAAATTCTTAGCAAAGCTATAATATTTCTCATCCCCTGTCATCTCATATAGGGATAAAATTGCTGTAATCATACAGCCATCTATGTAATTCCACTTATTTGGCTCTCCACTTAAAACCTTCTCTATGTTCCACATAGGAGCCTGTGGCTTTGAATTCTCAAGTAAATAATCAATATATTTATTGATTTTATTCTTAACATTATTATCAATCATATCTGCACCTCTAAATATATTATTAAGCCTCTAAAATCTTTCTTTCGATGCTTTCAATATACTCCCTAGCCTGTATTGCATTATCAGGAGTTGTATTTTCAAGGGTTGCTTGAATAAATGGTTTCTTTTCTACTGCAAATCTAACTATTCTTTCATAATCCATCTGGCCGAAACCACAGCCAAGGCAGTCCATATTGCCATCATTTAACACATAATCCTTAAGATGAATTATGGAAATATCAGGCCCTAGAAGCTCTATAGCCTCCTTAATTATCTCATCTCTTCGATGGAGATTATCCGGATGAAGTAAATTTACCGGATCAAAAATTATCTGAAGATTGGGAGAACCTATCTTATCTAATACTGTTCTCGCTCTCTCCGGACTATATACAATGTGCTTATATACCGGTTCTATAGCGAGTATTACGCCAAATTTATCTGCTGCTTCCACAACAGGTTTAAGGTTTTCAATGAATAAATTTAATGCCCATTCACTGTGACAGCTTTCTTTATCAAAGGAATATGTAGGATTTGGAGCACCAGTCTCTGTTCCCACTACACTGCAACCTAAATGTGATGCAAATCTAAGGTGTGCCACATACTTCTGTTGAATAGTCTTAAGAGTATCCTTATCTGGATGTGCAAGATTCAGATAATTGCCTAAAACGGCGATATCAAGCCCTGCATTATCAAATAAATGTTTCAAATACATAGCATAGCCTGGTGATAAAGCATCTATACCTGATACCAAGCCCTCTATCTTTGAAAGAGCCAGATGTACGCATGAAAATCCCTGCTGTTTAACAACATCTAATCTTTCTCTTATTTCTATGTTTTTAGAATCATGTAGTCTCAAACCTATCTGCATATTATTCAGCATCCTCCTTTGGAGCCTCCTCGCATACCCAGTAATCATCGTCCGGGTACTCCTGCTTTGGTATATATTTTTCAAATATTTTCTGGTAGTGAGCACTCATCCAATAAACAACAAAGCTCATACCTATATTCAGTGTTACAAAATTAACTAAGAATACAGTAAATAAGTTTGCAAGTATCACACCAGCTACTATAAGAACAAGCATTATTGTCTCTTTAAGGTGTGAGAAACCAATTAGGAAAGAATACCTAATGGTATCTTTGATTGTATTTACAAACTTGGATTGAATAGCAAAAACATAAAGAACTGATATTACATAGAGAATAGCCATAGCTATCACCACTGCCCATATAAGCTTAGAGCCTGGTATATTATAGTTATTCCAGAATATAAGACCTAATCCTATTAATGCTCCCACTACAAGGTACATTAGCCATATAAGTGTTGACTGACGGAAATTCTCTTTAAAGGATTTAAAGAAATTAGAAAACAGATATCCTTCATCCTGTCTAAGCTTCATACAGCTATATACAAGGGCTGTTGTTGACGCTCCCAAAGTAAATATCGGGAGCGAACAAACTAGCCATAGGAGATTCAGCATCCATAGGTTTCCTATTAAACAAAAGAATTTAATTACCGGATTGTCGAAACTGAATAATCCCTTTAACATAATTCACCTCTTAGTATTTTTAGCCCTTAACACCACCTGCTGAGATACCATCGATAAACTGGTTCTGTGCAGCAAAGAATACTAAAATGTTAGGCATAATTGATATAAGTGAAGTTGCAAGTACTCTATTCCAGTCAAATCCTGCATCACTATCCATAGAAAGCTTTACAAAGATTGTAGCTGGGTACTTAGCTGGTGTATTTACATAAAGTAATGGTCCAAGGAAATCGTTTGATGACCACATAAACTTGAATAATGCACATGATACAACAGCTGGCATAATCATAGGTACGATTATCTTTATAAGAATTTGGAACACATTACATCCGTCAATCTTAGCTGACTCCTCAAGCTCCTTTGGAACATTTCTAAGGAACTGAATAAGCATGAAGATAAAGTAAGTCTCTGTTGCGAATGCTGTTGGTACAATAAGTGCCAAATAAAAGTCTGAACCGATCCAACCAAACTCATTGAATAACATATACTGTGGTACGTTAAGTACAACCTGTGGAAGGAAAAGCATAGCCATCATAAGTGCAAATAATACATTGTGACCGATAAACTTAAATCTTGCAAAACCATAAGCTGTTACAACTGAAGATACTACTGTGAGTATAACCATAGGAATAACATATGAATATGTATTAAGCATAGCCTTCCATATATTAATATTACCACCATAGCTCTTCATGGCATTCTTGAAACCGTCAAGAGTTGCCTTAATAGGTATAGGGTTCATAGATGAGAAAATCTCACTATTTTGCTTAAAACAAGCACCAACCATCCATACAAGAGGATAAATCATAATACATCCTACAACGATAAGTACGAAATATCTCATAAATGTGCTGATTGCTCTTCTTCTCTTAAGATTCTTGTTAGCTTTCTTAAGAGTATCACTCTGACCTGAAGGTTTGGCCATAGCCACCTTCTCTGAAGCACCTGTATTAACCTCAGGAGTGATATCTACATTATTCTGATTATTATCTATATTATTAGACATATCTAAACTCCTTTCGATTAATTCTCATCATCAGCATAGTATACCCAATGCTTCTGACTCCAGAATGATATCATTGTGAATATCATAAGAATTACAAACAATACCCAAGCCTGTGCACTTGCCTTACCCATGTCATAACCTGTAAACGCATTGTTATAAACAAGAAGTGACATAAGAGTTGTTGAACCAAGAGGACCACCTCTAGTGATAATGTAAGGTCCGTTGAACTCCTGGAATGCCTGTACAAGCTGTGTTACAAGGTTGTAGAAAACAACCGGTGTGATAAGTGGCAAAGTAATTGAGAAGAACTGTCTTGTCTTACTTGCACCATCGATTGCAGCTGCTTCGTAAAGATCCTGAGATACTCCCTTAAGTGCTGCCAAGAATACTACCATGGCTGATCCAAACTGCCATACACGAAGTATGGAAATCATAAGAAGTGCCCATTTTGGATCTGACATAAAATGTGGAGCGTCTATTCCGATAAGAGCAAAGCCTGATCTAATAAGACCATTATCGTTAAAGAGCGCCTTCCAGAGTACTGCTATCGCTACTGAACCACCAAGGATTGACGGAACGTAGTATATTGTTCTGAATAAATTTACTCCCTTAAGCTTAAAGTTAAGAATGTATGCTATGAACAGAGCGAATACAAGCTTCATAGGAACTGTCATAAAAGCATACTTAAATGTAGTTTTCAGTGCTGTTAACTCAACAGGAACTGTAAAAACATCCTTATAGTTCTGTAATGTAAATCCTTCTGTCATACCTGCGAAAAGATTATAATCAGTAAAACTGTAATATAATGATGACATGAACGGATAAAGCTTAAATACAAGGAAACCAATAAGCCAAGGAATAATGAAGATAAAACCGATATTCTTTTTTCCGAATTTTTTCAACTTATTCATGTTAATTTGCTCCTCTTTATTTATATAGCCTGACAGACAAATCATCCATCAGGCTATATATAAATTACTTAAAATTTATCTAAATTACTGTGCAACAGCATCCTGGTAACCCTTGTAAAGATCTGCAGCAGCCTTATCTACATCGTAAGCTGAACCTGATGCATCCATACCATATGAATACTGCTCAAATACTGTAGTATAAACTGATGTGTCACCCTTAAGTACCTTGCTATCAAAAAGTGGATTCCAGTATAATGGATCAGAATTGATAACCTCAGTATGTGCCTGAGCTGAAAGTGGGTTGATAGTACCAGCTGCCTCAAGTGTAGCATAAGCTGAAGCTGACTCTGGGATACCTCTCTCGTTTGCCATAATAGCAGCACCCTCTGGATCATTTAATAAGTAGTTAAGTAACATAGCACACTCACGTGGATGCTCAGTATCAGCACTGATAGAGAACATAAGTGAAACCTTTGAGTATGACTGAAGCTCTGGGAATACATTACCTACAACAAGATCATCACCGTTGTCGCCAAGAGCTGAAACATACTTAGCTGGTGAAGAATCCCACTCGAAGATACCTGCGTACTCACCATTGATGAATCTCTGTGACTTATCCATTGAATCTGCACCCTCACCATCGATGTATGGAACAGTTGGGATTACGTGTGCATCCTCAAGAGACTTAATGAACTCAAGACCTTCCTTGAAATCAGCCTCAGTTACAGTAACCTCATTCTTCTCATTGATAATTGGCTGACCAGTCTTTGCCTGTAAGTAGAATGCAACAAGAATTGCTCTATCGTACTCACCAATTACAAGTGGATAATAGTTATCACCAAGCTTCTCCTTAAATACAGGACCTGCAGCCATAAGCTCATCTAAGTTAGTAGGAGTTGAAAGGCCTGCCTTCTCGAAAGTAGCCTCGTTCCAGTAGAATGTACGTCCAGTAACTGATACAGGAATACCTGCTAAACCACCGTTAACATCTACACACTTGTCAAGAACTGCCTGATCATACTGTGAAAGATCAAGAACATCTGAAACTGTATTTAAATCAAGATATGTAGTACCATCTGCATCATACTTTCCAATCCAGTCGAAGTTAGTCTGCTGTACATCTGGGTTGTTTCCTGAAAGGTACTCGTTAGCCTTTGCAGTCTCCCAATCTGACCATGCACCGAAGTTAATCTCAACTGTGATACCTGGATACTTAGCCTCGAATGCGTCTACAGCTGCCTGAGTAGCCTCATGTCTTGAATCGCCACCCCACCAGTCAAACTTGATTGTACACTCCTCATAATCAGCAGCGCCATCGTCTGAACCAGCATCACTGCCTGCATCTGTTGCAGCCTCAGTTGTTGCCTTCTCTGTAGTTGCCTCTGTTGTCTTATCCTCGCTCTCGCCACAACCAGTTAAAGTTGTTGCTAACATTGCTGTTGCAAGGAAAGCTGATAAAAATCTCTTTTTCATCTTAATCAAATCCTCCTTATAATACTTTAAAATGAAAATTTACTCCGTATAGCAGTTTTTGCTGAATTTATTTCTGCTATCCGTTTGTGAAAGCACTTTCATTAATGCATGGTTAAATATTATCCTATTTTTTCACCCTCTGCTACTATTTTTAAGCTAAAAATTATAAAAAAATACTGATTTTTTGTCCTCTTTGTGTTATAATGACAAAAATGAACCCGTAAATGTAAGCATTTTCTTTGGAGGAGTTGTATAGTTTTATGAGAGTATCGGACTTAAACATAGACAGAATTTACATAAACAGTGAGACAAGAAGCTCAAATTACAAAATGGTAGACAACCATTTTCACTACTATTACGAAATTTATTATGTAAGAAGTGGAAAAATCAGATTCTATGTCAATAATTCACTTTATACATTAAAAAGTGGTGATTTAATGATTATACCACCTGAGATGATTCACTTTGTTACCTACCTGTCAAACTGTGTTAGAGTTAATATTTATTTTAAATATGAAGACTTGATGGAGGACGGTGTCTCATTTATGCCAAACTTTGAAGAAAAATTTCTTCGATTGGTTACAATCCATATTCCTAGAGCTTATAGAGATAATATGAACACAATCATAGACTCTATGCTTCACGAGGACACCATAGACGATTCCTCCACTAAAACTATGTTAAGCTTACAGCTAAAGCAATTCCTACTCTCCTGCAACCGTTACTGTGTATTCGATATAGCACCTGACGGATATAACGAGGACGAATATATTCTTTCAGCTGTACAGTATATTAATGAAAATTATCATACTAATATCACATTAACCAGCCTAGCTGAAAAAGCCGGTCTTAGTCCAAGCTACTTTAGCAAAAAATTCAAAGCAACAACCGGCTCAGGTATGAAAGAATACTTAACCTATGTTCGTCTTAACCACGCATCAATGGAGCTTATCTCCACAGATCACTCTATTACAAACGTTGCACTTAACTGTGGTTTTAGTGACAGTAATTATTTCAAAGATTCATTTAAGAAAATGTATGGAATGTCACCTAGAGCATATCGCAGTTCCAAATCTACTAAATATATTATGCCTACCGACATATCTGCAAAGGAAAATAACAAGAAAAAATAAAAGCAAACAGCTTCACATAAGCAATCATTGCAAAATGTGAAGCTGTTTATTTTGTGCTTGATAAAAATCACATATTATTAGGAAGAAACTACTCTATCTGATTTTACATAGTCAGGTCTCTTCCAATTATCTGCACCTGGGCCATAAGTATAATACTCTTCAAATAATATAGTGTCATGTGCATCCTTTTTCCCCCAGTCATCCCAGCCTTTAGGATTAATATGAGGTCCAAGATAACAATCTATTAACTTAACCTTGCCATATTCTCTCCATGGTCTTGCGATAAAGCAGCTCTCATCCGGCACTCCCTCTCCTGCTTCAAAGCGACAATCTCTAGCTACAAAGCCTTCTTTAACACCCTCTGGTGTACATGGAGCAAACACATATCCAGGAGCAACACTCATAAAGGTACATTCCTCAAAATAACAGGTAGCTCCTCCAAATATAAAATCCACACTACCCTCTATAATACAATTTCTAAATATAGCTGTTCTCTCATACCTTGGCGTAAACTGTTTAGGACCTAAAAACCCATCAACCTCATACTCCTTAGGAGGTAGCGGAGCCACAAATAATGTATCCTGATTTCCTTTGATTACACAATCCTCACATATAATATTATCTCCATCTATATAAAGAGCAATAGCCTGACCTGCCTTATCTCCCGGCCCGGCATTATTTTCAAAGGTGCATCCTCTAAATATTACATTGTTGCCTTCTACAAGAGCAGTCTGGGTTCTGAAGGTGTGATAAGGTTTTCCGTCCTCGTGAGTCCTATAGGCACCTATATCACCTATATATTGTTTTTCTTCAATTACAATATCACTATCATCTATAATATACTGCATACATAATCTCCCTAAAATCTTAATTCACGATAAGTATATGTCATGGGTTTTTCACTTTCAAGTATTTATTTTATTCATTATAAAATCAGTACTTGCATTTTTTTATAATTCCATATATCCTAGTAGCAGAGCCAATGTAAACATTTACACTACACAGATTGAGGTATATTATGGGTGAGATAAAAAACGATAATAAAATGATAAATATCTATGATATCGCAGAAATGAGCGGTGTATCAATAGCAACGGTATCACGAGTAGTTAATAACAATCCAAAGGTAAGCGAAAAAACCAAGGCCAAAGTTATGGAAGCTATAAAGCAGTCAGGATACACACCAAATGTATTTGCTCAGGGATTAGGTCTAAAATCTATGCGTACCATCGGTATATTAGTTCCTTCTATAGCAGATATGTACATGTCCAGCGCTGTTGCATACATAGAGGATAATCTTCACGACGCAGGCTACGACTGTATATTAAGATGTAGTGGCTATACTGCAGAGCAAAAGGAAACTCACATTCAACTTCTACTAAATAAGAAAATTGATGCAATTATATTGGTTGGTTCAACCTATGCGGGATCTGAGGACGAATCACATAACACTGATTACATAAGAACTGCAGCTAAGGATGTTCCTGTATTTATAATAAATGGTCTTGTAGATGGAGAAAACATTTACTGCACTGCCTCTAACGACTACCAGGCATCTTATGATGTAACTACTGCTCTAATCGAAAGTGGCCGCAGCAAGATACTGTTTCTCACAGACTCAAGATCATACAGTGCTAACCAAAAGAAAAAAGGTTATAGACAGGCGCTTAACAATGCAGGAATATCTGTAGATGAAAGAATGATAATCCACACTGAAAATAAAATTCCTGTAGTAAAATCTCTATTAGAGAATACAAAGGATATAGAATTTGACAGTGTATTCGCAACAGATGATGGTATGGCTATAGGCGCATTAAAGTATGCCCTCTCCAATGGAATAGATGTTCCTAACCAGCTTTCCATAGTTGGATATAATAATTCTAATCTTTGTATATGCTCTGAGCCAGAGCTTTCAAGCGTTGATAACAAGATTGAAAAAGTATGTAAAGACACCTGCGATAGACTGATCGACATACTTAAAGGCAACGATAATGTTCCAAATCAAAGCGTTGTAGCTTGCAAGCTTGTTAAGAGAGCAACCACTGATTTTTAAAAAAATTAGTTTAAAATTATAATTTCACAATAAAATACACATTTAAGCGAGTAAAGTTGATAAAAATTCTTCTTTACTCTCTTTTATTTCTTGACAATTATCTACTCAAGTGGTACAAATAATGTAAGCGCTTACACAAGCAATGCATATTTTATATTATTTATTAGTATTATTAAGGAGGATTTCATAGATGAAGGCTTTTATGGATAAGGATTTCATGCTTAAGAATGATACTGCTGTAAAGCTCTATCACAACTATGTAAAGGATTTACCATTAGTTGATTATCACTGTCACATCTCACCTAAGGAGATTTACGAGGACAGACGTTACAATAATATAGCGGAGGTATGGCTTGGAGGTAAGAATTCTGATGGTTCATACTTTGGTGACCACTACAAGTGGAGAGTTATGCGTTCTAACGGTGTTGAGGAGAATATGGTAACCGGAGGTGCAGATCCATTTGATAAGTTTATGGCATTTGCTGAAGCTTTAGAAATGGCTATAGGCAACCCAATGTACCACTGGTGTAACCTTGAGCTTAAGAAATATTTCGGTATTGACACTCCTCTCTCTCCTGATACTGCTAAGGAAATATGGGATAAGGCTAATGATATGCTTCAGAATGACCCTGAACTTACAGTTAGAGGAATAATCAAGAAATCTAATGTTAAATTCATTGGAACTACTGATGATCCAATTGATTCATTAGAGTGGCATGAGAAGATTAAGGCTGATTCAACCATAGATTTTATGGTATGTCCTTCTTTTAGACCTGATAAAGCTATCAATATAAATAAGGCTGGTTTCGTTGATTATATAAATCAGCTTGCAAAATCAGTAGGTAAGGATTCTCTTAACTCAGCTGATGAGGTTATGGCTGCTCTTGACGAGAGACTTGATTACTTTAAGGCTCATGGCTGTAAGGCAACCGACCATGGAATAGATTATGTTCCATTTAAACTTGGTTCAGCAGATGAGGTAAATGCTATTTTCGTTAAGGGTATGAATGGTGAAGCCCTCACTAAGGATGAGGTAGATATTTACCAGACTGCTATCCTTCTTCATTTAGGAAGAAAATATGCAAAAGAGAATATTGTAATGGAGATTCACTACTCCTGTACAAGAAATGTTAACGAAAAAATGTTTAATATCGAAGGTCCTGATACAGGCTTTGATATGATTGCAAAGAGCAACTGTGGTGATGAGTTGGCTATGCTTCTGTCTGAGTTAAACAAGACCGATGAGCTTCCAAAGACTATCATCTTCTCTCTTGACCACAACGACTTTAATCTTATCGGAACTTGTATGGGTGCTTTCCAGTCAAGCAAGGTTCCTAGCAAGATTCAGATGGGTGCTGCATGGTGGTTCCTTGATACAAGAGATGGTATGGAGGAGCAAATGCGTTCTCTTGCTAATCTAGGATTACTTGGAAACTTCGTAGGTATGCTTACAGATTCCCGTTCCTTCCTCTCATACACAAGGCACGATTATTTCCGTCGTATTATGTGTAACCTTATCGGTCAGTGGGTTGAGGATGGTGAATATCCAAACAACGAAGCATCACTCAAGAAGATAGTACAGGGAATAAGCTATAACAACGCTGTAAGATATTTTGATATATAAGAAAAATGGGGAGGTTTTTATGAAATTATTAAGCTATAACACTCTTAAAGAGAATAATTATGATGGATACATACTTGAGAATGCCCCTGAGAAGGTACTTCAGTTCGGAGAGGGAAATTTCTTAAGAGCATTTGTTAACCACTTTATAGATGAGATGAATGAAAAAGCAGGTTTTAATGGCAAGGTTGTTGTAACACAGCCTATAGCTCAAGGACTTGCTAATATGATAAATGACCAGGAGGGACTATACACTCTTTTCTTAAGAGGTTCTGAGAACGGTCAGAAGGTAAACAAAAAACGTGTTATTTCATGTATCTCAAGATGTTTAAACCCTTACGATGATTATGACGCTCTTATGGAATGTGCAAGCAATCCTGAGCTTAGATTTATTGTTTCAAATACAACAGAGGCTGGTATCACATATGATTCATCCTGTCAGCTTGATGATATGCCGGCATCTAGCTTCCCTGGAAAGCTTACTGCTTTCCTTTACAAGAGATATCAGAACAAATTACCGGGCTTTATCATTCTTTCATGTGAGTTAATTGACCACAACGGTGATGAGCTTAGAAAATGTGTACATCAATACATAGACCAGTGGGGACTTGATAATGATTTTAGATTATGGGTTGATAAGGATAATATCTTCTGCTCTACTTTAGTAGATAGAATTGTTCCTGGATATCCTAGATCAGAGGCTGAAGCTATTTGCAACGAGCTTGGATATAAGGATAATCTTATCGACACAGCTGAGTGCTTTGGTTTCTGGGTTATTGAGGGTCCACAATCCATAAAGGATGAGTTCCCTGTAGATATAGCCGGCCTACCAATTATTGTTGTAGATGATGTTACACCATACAAGCAGCGAAAGGTCCGTATATTAAACGGTGCTCACACATCATTTATTATGGCTGCATACCTTGCAGGACAGGATATAGTTCGTAACTGTATGGAGGATGATGTAATAAAGAGCTTTATGAATAAGACTATCTATGATGAGGTTATCCCTACTCTTGAATTACCAAAGGATAATCTTATGCAGTTTGCATCTGATGTATCAGACAGATTTGCTAATCCATTTATCGATCATCAGCTGCTCTCTATCTCACTTAACTCAACATCAAAGTGGAAAGCACGTTGTATGCCATCATTGCTTGAGTATTACAAGAAAACAAATGAACTTCCAAAGCTTCTTACCTTCTCTTTTGCTGCTTACATTGCATTTTATCACAATGGTAAGGAGAAAGGTGATGGATGTCTTTTAGCTCAAAGAGGAGTTGACACATACAAGATTATGGATGATCAGTGGGTATTAGACTTCTATTACGATAACAAAGATTTAAACGATGCTGATATAGCAAAGGCTGTTATAAACAATCAGAAGATGTGGGGTGACGAACTTAGTAGTCTCCCAGGCTTTACTGATGAGGTTATAAATAATCTTACAATGATTAATGAATTAGGTATGTACGAAGCCCTTAAGAAGGTACAGATGTAATAATTTTTTATTCAGGAGACCATAATAGTTATGAATATAATACAAATTAATCCAACTGATAATGTTGCCGTTGCTCTAACAGATATTATGACTAATGAGGAATTATCCATTGGTCAAATATCAGTTAAGGCATCTGAAAACATCGGCAGAGGACATAAGATAGCAATTCAAAATATAGAATCAGGTAGTGAAATAATCAAATATGGTAATGTTATCGCACATGCAAAAAAGGATATAAAAGCTGGTAGCTGGGTTCACACCCATAACGCTATCACTACTCTTTCAGATGAGGGTGAATACAGCTACAATCACAAAACCTATGAGCTTCCCAAGGTATCACCTAGAACCTTCAAGGGCTATAGACGTAATAATGGCAAAGCAGCTATCCGTAACGAAATATGGATTATACCAACTGTTGGATGTGTAAACTCTATAGCAGGCGAACTTGTTGCTAAGAATCAACACCTTGTAACAGGAAGCATAGACGGATTATATACCTTTCCACATCCATTCGGATGTAGCCAGATGGGTGATGATCATGAGCAGACCAAAAAGCTTCTTACAGCGTTAGTAGACCATCCAAATGCAGGTGCCGTATTAGTTCTTGGACTTGGGTGTGAGAATCTTACTCTTGCTCAGTTCCAGGAACAGCTTGGTAGCTGGGACCCTGACAGAGTGAAGTTTCTTATATGTCAGGATGTAGAGGATGAATTTGCAGAAGGCTCAAAGATTCTCGAAGAGCTTGCTGCCTACGCAGGTAAATTCTCACGAGAGGACATTCCTGCAAGTGAACTTGTTGTAGGTATGAAATGTGGTGGCTCTGATGGATTATCCGGAATCACTGCTAACCCAACTGTAGGAAGGTTTTCCGATAAACTCATATCTCTGGGTGGTTCAACAATACTAACTGAGGTCCCTGAGATGTTCGGTGCAGAGTCAATAATCTTTGACCGTTGCGAAAGTAAAGAGGTTTTTGACAAAGCTGTTAATATGGTTAATGCATTCAAGGACTACTTTGTTTCTCATGGTCAGGTAGTATATGAAAACCCAAGTCCGGGAAATAAAGCCGGTGGTATTACAACCCTTGAAGACAAGTCTTGTGGTTGTGTTCAAAAAGGAGGAAGTGCACAGATTGTTGATGTACTTGAATATGCAGATAAGGTAACTAAAAAAGGCCTTAATCTTCTGTCAGGACCTGGAAATGACCTGGTTAGCGCTACTGCTCTTACAGCATCAGGCGCACATATGATACTATTTACTACCGGACGTGGAACACCATTTGGCGCTCCCGCTCCTACTGTTAAAATATCAACTAACTCAGCTTTATATAACAAGAAAAAGGGTTGGATAGACTTTAACGCAGGCTCTGTAGCTGAAGGTGAAGACTTAGATTCTGCCGGAGACAGACTTCTAGATTATGTATTAGAAGTTGCCAGCGGCAAAGAAACCAAAACTGAACAACATGGATTTAGAGAAATCTCTGTATTTAAAGACGGAGTTGTGTTATAATGTGCGTAGCAATGAGCCATGCACAGATGAGCTAAATATGTCTGTTGAGAGCTTGCTCACATAAAGACATATTTTAGCGAAGATGTATACGGCGAACGCCGCGACAGTGAGCAAACTTGTTTTGCGAACCTGTCGGCATGGATCAATTTTTTATATATAAGGAGAAGGAAAATAATGGCAAAGTTTGGATTTGGTCAGATGATTGACCGTTTAAAGAAAGATCATAAAACAATAGTATTTACTGAAGGTACTGATGCACGAATTTTAGAGGCATCTTCTCGTCTTCTTGCAAGTAATTTCTTAAAGCCTGTACTTATCGGCGACCCAGATGAGATTTATGAGTGCGCTGAAGAAAGCGGATTCAACATTCGTGGTGCAAATATTATCTCTCCGCATAATTTCGATGACTTTGATAAGATGGTCGATGAATTTATGGAGATAAGAAAAGGCAAGGTTGCAAGCAGAGAGGATGCAGAAAAGCTTCTTCATCAGAACAACTACTTTGGTACAATGCTTGTAAAGATGGGATACGCAGATTGTCTTCTTGGCGGAGCTACCTACTCTACTGCCGACACTGTTCGTCCTGCATTACAGTTAATTAAGACAAAGCCAGGTAACACAATTGTATCATCATGCTTTATTCTTGTACGTCCAGGCGCTACAGGTGAAAACGTTGTTCTTGCTATGGGTGACTGTGGTATCAACATCAACCCTAACGAAGATGAATTAGTTGAAATTGCAGAGGAGACTATTAACTGCGCTAAAATATTCGGTGTAGATCCTTGTGTTGCTTTCCTTAGCTACTCTACTAATGGTTCAGGAGCTGGTCCTGATGTAGACAAGATGAGAAATGCAGCTGCCAAAGCAAAGGCTCGTAATCCACTTGTTCCAATTGATGGTGAAATGCAGTTTGACGCTGCCGTATCACCTTCTGTTGCAAAGAAAAAACATCCTAACTCTCCTGTTGCAGGACATGCTAACACGTTTATATTCCCTGATATTAATGCAGGTAATATAGGTTACAAGATTGCACAGAGAATGGGTAACTTCGAAGCATATGGTCCTATTTTACTTGGACTTAACTCCCCTATTAACGACCTTTCAAGAGGTTGTACTGCAACAGAGGTTTACTCTATGGCTATTATTACTGCTGCTTTTGCAACTAAGCAGAATTAAACTTTAACATACAGGATGTGCGCAAGGGAAGGTATTGGCCGGCCTGCCTAGGGGTGGGGCACCCGCAGACCTAAAACGGTCTGCTAAGACCCCATCCCCTGTCGCGGCCGGAATATAAGTACTGGCGCACATCCTTTTTTAATCCATAACTCTATTACTAAAGCCATGCAATATCAGCATGACTTATTAATTTGACCTTTTTTAAAGAATTTTAGGTATTTTTATGAGTGATAACGATAATAAAATCAAAGCAAATCTCTCGGAACGAGATAAAAAATACAGAGAACGAAGCCTTAATGCTCCTATGTGGAAGGTAGTATTATCTGTGGGATTTCCACTTGCTATGTATCAAAGCTTAAACATTCTATTTACTATATTTGATACTATGATGGCTTCTAAAATAAGCTCTCAGTCAGTATCTGCAGTAGCTTACTTAGCGCAGTTAAACTTTATACTGTCAGCCTTAGGAACAGGACTTGCTGTAGGAGCAGGTGTCCAGATAAGCAGAGCCTATGGTGAAGGCGATTATAAAACTGTTAAGCAAAGAGTAAGTACTATATATGCTCTATGCTTAAGTATAGGTCTGTTAATTCTTATTACACTGCTCCCCTTTACCAACCAATTTCTTAAGTTTGCAGGTACTCCTGCTTCCTTAATTAAAATTGGAGCTAAGTATTTTCAAGTACAACTATTTACACTTGTTGTTCATTTTGTAAATAATGTATATATCTCTGTAGAACGTTCTAGAGGAAATTCTAAGAGAATCCTGTACTTAAACTTACTTGTTATTCTTACAAAGCTAGGACTTACAGCTTTATTTGTATATGGTTTTGATGGAGAGCTTGTTATGATAGCTGCTGCTTCTCTTATATCAGAGCTTGTCCTACTTGTATTTGCTATACTAAACAGTAAGGATAAAAATAATGCCTTTGGATTTTCTATATCATCAATCACCTTTGATAAAAACGTTAATAAGCCTATGATAGTAAGCGCTATTCCTGTTATTGCTGAAAAGATGCTATTTGGATTTGGCAAAACCATAGTAAACTCTATGTGTACTGTATATGGAGACCTTATGGTTGGTGCGATGGGTGTATCCAATAACTTAGGTGGTATAACTACTAATCCACAAAATGGATTTCAAGAAGGAACCTGTGCTATAGTTAGTCAGAATTATGGTGCAAAACGCTACAAACGAGTTTTAAGTGCATTCTATGTGACCTGTATCGTTAATGTAATTATAGGAATTATAATTTCATCCCTTACAATTCATTTTTCATATGAATTATCTGGTCTATTTGCCAAGAATGACGAAGAATTCAGAAGACTTATTATGCTTACATACAAATACGAAGCCTACGGCGCAGTTCCTCTGGGAATTAATGCTTCTGTATTGGCTCTAATGTATGGTTTAGGTAAAACTAAGCTATCTATGGTTATAAACGTAGCCAGAGTATTTGTATTTAGAATTCCTGTTTTTTGGTTTCTGCAGAATTTTACCAACTATGGAGAAAAAAGTGTTGGTATGGTTATGATGATAAGTAATATATCTGTTACTGTGATGGCTATATTAGTCGCAATTGTCGTAATAAGACAATTCAAAAAAGAAAATATAACCACATACAATATATAATACAATTCAAATAACTTCAGATAAAAAAAAGACATTAATAAATAATGTCTTTTTTATGTTGTTTTAAAATGTATTAAACTCTTTATATTGAAGTTTTTTATTTATTAAACTATAATTAAGACATAGTTAACTATTACCGAGGTGGTTGCATATGAAGAAAAGATTTGAAATAGCTTTAATTATAAGTGATGTTACAAATACATATAGCCGTGAAATAATAAATGGTGCCATAAAAGCCGCAGAGGAAGCTGACATTAATCTGACAATTTTTCCAATAAAATATATTGGTAACCAAATTGATCACAACGCTGATTCTCGTTATGAATATCAGTTTAACTCACTACTTAATTATGCGGCATTGGGTAATTTTGATTATGTAATAGCTGCACTTGGATGCATTATTGTAAATGGTGGTGAGCAAATTGCAAGACAAATTCATAATATGTTTGGCGATACTCCATTTATAACAATTTGTATGGATGTTGATAATCTAACTAATGTTCAATATGATAACTACAATGGTATAGTAGAAGCGGTTAACCACCTTGTATCTCAAGGAAGAAAACACATATGTATGTTAACCGGCAACTTACATAACCAGGAATGCAAGCTTCGCCTTAACGCATATAAGGAAGCTATGGCTATTAATCATATGCCTTTTGATAATTCTATGATTCTAGAATGTAATATGGCAGGATTATGTGAGGATGAAATAACTCATATTCTACAGCTTAATCCTGATATGGATGCTCTTATATGTGTAAATGATATGGTTGCACAGACCGTATATAAGGTATTTCAAAGAAAAGGTATAATCGTTGGCAAGCAAATCGCTGTAGTAGGCTATGATGATATTCCGGAATCAGCTAAAATGAATCCACCTCTTGCATCAGCAAACGCTGACCCTATGCTATTGGGCTACAATGCATTAATGCTATCTGTCGCTGATTTAACAGGCCAGCCTTTAAGTAATTCTACACTTAAGACTACCTTTATTCCTCGATTATCAAGTATGTATAATATAGGTTCAGTTCTTAATTTTGACGAACTGGTTAAAAACTCATCATATTCAATTACCGAATCCATATTGCAATATATATTTTATATCCAGGAACATATCACAGATATGCAACGCGTATTTTGGTACAATATATCAGAGTATTTAAAAACCTTAAACGAAGAATCAAGTTCTAATTTTAACTATCTTCGATACATTTACAATCTACTTGAAGACAAATTACTCTTCAGCGATTGTACTGATGAATCACATCTACGCATCATTGATGTATTTGACTCATTAGTACTCTGGGTTAATGAATACCATCCTGAAAATTTAAATACATTAAATTCTTTAAGAAAGCAAGTATCACAGAAGCTTATCTCCTCTCTTATGGGTGAGCTTAGTGGTGAAGGACAGCGACTTTTAGATAACATACATAATACTAACCTTGTTACCAGACAGACACTTATGGTTGGTGACAATGCAACCGAAAGCTATTCTGCCATCTTGTCAAAGATGCATTGTCTAAATATAAAAAACAGCTATTTATACCTTATAGATGAACCATGGCTTTATAAGGAATTCGATTTTTCAGTATCGGAACTATCCTGGAAGATAAAATCATATCAACACGGCGAAGAGGTTATATCTTGTCATGAGAATCATCAGCCAATATCTTCTAGTGAATTGTTCTCAAATAAATATATGCCTGAGAACCATCGAAGAACTCATATAGTTGTGGATTTATATTCCAGAGAATACCAGTATGGAATTCTACTTTGTGAAATTGATGACATTGACTTTATGAAAAACCTAGAATTCCTTGTATATCAGCTAAGCGCATCTGTAAAAATTATTGATCTTATTAAAAAGCAAGAGCTTATGTTCGAAGAATTACATACTAAAAATCTTGCACTTGAAAAAATTTCTAAAATCGATGAGCTAACAGGCTTAAACAACAGACGTGGATTCTATGACGAAGTAGGCCGATTGTTATCAAATGGTGGTAAAGAATTAGTAATTTGTTATGCAGATATGGATGGATTAAAAACCATTAACGATACATATGGACATATGGAAGGTGATTACTCTCTCAAACAAATTGCTTTATGTCTACAAAATATATTCCATGAAAATGCAGTTATAGGCAGAATGGGCGGAGACGAATTTGTAGCTATCATTCCTCGGGAAAATACTAATGACGTAGAAGAAATACGTAACAAAAAGAATCACTGGATGAATATCTTTAATAAAAACTCATCTAAACCATATAACATCGATATATCAATGGGCTTTTATGAATGTAAGTGTTCTAATCACTATGATTTAAAATTAGCAATCGATAAAGCTGATGATGTACTATACACCATCAAAGTAAAGAAAAAAAACAAATAAAAGCAAGAGGGGTTTGAAAATTATTTTTCAATCCCCTCTTGCTTTTATTAATATAATACTAAAAAAACAAATTATTCATTTATAAGCACTCTAGGTGTAACCTTCTTCATCTTCCTTGATACTATGTAAGAGAACAAATAGTATACAAGAGACATAAATACAACTGGTACAATAGCTGCCACCACATTCAAAGATGAGGAGAAATTATACATTCCAAACATCTTAAGTATTCCACTTAGCAGTGCATTTGAGAATAACAAGGTACATATAATTCCTATAGTTGCCCCTATAAATGCACAGATTACAAATCTTACAGCAAATTGTCTTCTAAGCTTTGCTGATGTAAAGCCCATAGCCTTATATATCCCGTAATCCTGCTTTTCCTTAGCGAAAATCTTAGAGCAAACCAAAACAACTGTAATTGCTACAAATATTCCTGACAGAATATAAATTAATATTGTTACACCATATAACGCAAATATTATAGAATCATCTCCGGAAAAATCTGTATCATATCCAAAATATATCTCTTCTTCTGAATATTTTTCAGTTATTTCCTCATATATCTCATCAGCAAGGTCATCATCCTCTAAATCATATACATAACCTGATCTAGTACCCTCCTCAGGCTTACCAACTAATCTATAATAACCATCTAAGGACATAGTAATATTCTTACCTACATCATTAGTACACTGATAATAGCCTGATACTATGTAATCAGCGGATTTGCCATCTAAGCTTATTGTAACCTCATCCCCTAGCTTGATGCCATAGTTTTCAGTCATATATTCAGTTATAACAATTTCATTATCATAGGTACAAGTTCTACCTTCGTATACACTTTTTACATAATCAGGTTCACTATTTATACCACACCAAATTTGCGTATCATTTAATAATAAATATCTAGAGCTATAAAAAAACCTTTTGTAATTAGTGTATTTTCCAATAATAGACTCCGCATCAGCAAGCTTTTCTTCCCACTCCTCATCAGAGGTTGCATATGTGTACATATCATACTCTACCGGAGCAAACATATCATTTATTTTATCCTCATCGCTAAAATAAATGCACATATCGCTTATCATTACCATGAAAAGTGTAAGTATAGCTGTAATTATAATAGCTCCTATGTATTGCTTCTTACCTGATATAAGCTGTCTATAGGCAAGAGAAGTACCGAGTGCCTTCTTAGATATTGGAAGTTTAAATAGACTTGAAAAATGTACGTCCTTTCTACCTCCATTTATAGCAGATACAGGAGTTATTCTAGAAATCTTAATTAACTTTATAGCTATAAATATTATAATTATTACAAATATAGCAACAAGTGAGATAATTGTCTCAAATAAGGCAGGTGTGCTTTCAGGATATAGTCCTATAACAGGTCTTATCATCTTATTAATGGCAGCAATACATGGTATAGCTACAGGAACACCAATATTTGCTCCCACAAGCCCTGCAAATAGATATCCTAGCATAATAGAGAATCTAAGCTTATTATTACTCATACCAACAGCCTTTAATATGCCAAGATTCACAAAATCATGCTCTATACTACTGCTTATATTATGTCCTAAGACAATTATAGTTGCCACAACCAGCATAACAATAAAAGCAACTAGTATTCCTGCAAAAATATTTGTAATCATTGTCATATAATTATAGGCTTGTGACCTGGTCAAGGTAATCCAAGTATAGCTTGCATAGGAGGTCTCACGATTAAGGTTAGACTCAAGCTCTGCATCAGTAAGTACAGAATCTTTACTTTTGTGAACACTAAGTATTAATGCGTTACCGTCCTTAGCAAAATCCTTCTCACATAGGCTGGCTATATCATCCTCACAAAGAAGTAATGTCTTTATTCCCATTACAGAAGAGCCCATATATGGATCTTCCATGTAAGCAGCTATCTTGTATGTATGGTTAGTTTTTTCCTCTTGTTCCCAACCATGCAACTCCAATGTAACCTCATCACCAATCTCCGTCTTGTAAAGTGACTTAAAGCTGACAGGAACTATTATCTCTCCCTCTTTAAGCTTAAAATCTGTTAAAAGTTTATCATTTTCATCATAAATATTATATGTTAGATATTTACTTTTATAATCATATACAAATACTGAACCATTTCCATCCCCACCATTAACATCCTCAATATTCATTATGACTGTAGGAATTTGGTCTATTCTTTCCACACCATCTACCGCAAGCATTTTATTAGCTAACTCATCACAGTAGGCATAGTATTCATCCATGGTTTGCCCCTGATACTCATAATCTATGGCAGCCATAATATCTCCCAAACCACCTGCATCCATCTGCTCTTTATCTCTTTTATTGGTATTAATAATTACAGAAAATGCAGTAGTAAGTGCAACAGATACCACAAACATAAGAATGGCAACACTTATAAAGGAACCCTTATTCTTTCTAAAATTACCTTTTATAACAGTTAATATCTCTCTCATTATGTCACCGCCCTTCTACCAGTGCATAGATGAAAGCCAAGCATTAACCTGGGTCTCACGATTCTTCATATCCTTCTCATCAAAAGGTGGTAGTTCCATCTCGCCACAAACCTTACCGTCCTCTAAGTAGATAAGTCTTGTTCCGCGTAAAGCAGCTCTAACATCATGAGTAACCATTAGTATACTCTGTCCCTTATTATTTATCTTAGTAAGCAGATTAAGCACATCCACTGTATTCTTACGGTTTAAAGCACCTGTAGGCTCGTCAGCAAATAGTATTCCCGGCTCATTGATTACAGCTCTTGCTATTGCTGCACGCTGTGCCTCTCCACCTGATACCTGAGCAGGAAGTCTGTCCTTAGCCTCACTTATGTTCATAGTCTCAAGAAGCTCTAAGGCTCTCTCCTTAACCTCTCCAGTAGTCTTCTCCTTGTCCATATATCCGGGAACTAAGACATTCTCCATAAGAGACAGATTACTTACAAGATGAACTTGCTGGAATACGAAGCCAAACTCCTTACTTCTTAAATCAGACATCTTCTTCTCACTAAGTGCAGTAATCTCTGAATCACCATAGAAAACCTTACCACTTGTTGGCATATCCATACCACTTAAGCTATATAGAAGAGTTGAGTTACCTGAGCCTGATGAGCCCATTATTACTGTAAAATCACCTTCATATATCTCCAAATCCACATTGTCTAATACATGGTTCTGTGTACCTTCATTTGCGAAGCTCTTGCAAAGCTTCTCTGACTTTAAAATCACTTTTTTCATAGTATGACTCCCTTTCATCCATTAGGTTGAATATATTCTTTGTATTCAAACCGCATTTATCATACCTGTATAATATATTATTAAATATTAAGGAATCCTTAAGGATTGATTATAATTTAAAAGTTTTAGATTAATTCTCACTTTTTCGAGCTTCTAATTCACGTTTTTCCTTCTCAAGCTCACCTATGTAATAATCACATATGGCATCAAGCACAGCTTGACTATAAGCTTCTTTTCCCGCCGGAGCAAGGTGAATTCCATCACCATCAAAATACTCACTATGACCTTCTGAGATACTTCCCCAGTCAATAATATGTAGATTATCATAGTTTTCAGCATAATTTATAATAGAAATATTAGCACTATAATTATTAGATGTGGTAACCCAGAATACCTCTTTACCTTGAAGCGTACTCATTATCTCATCCTTCATATAATCAGGACAATCACCATTTGCACCACAGTTTATAACAACGACATTGCCCAGAATTCCCCTATTATCAAGTCGCTGTAAAATAGGATTTAATACATAAGCTGTCCTACCTATTTCTGCGTCTATGTAGCATTTATTAAAGTACTCATACAAAACATCTGAGGCGCTTAATAATACTGAGTCACCTACAAAGGTTATACGAAGATTTACAACCATTAGATTCATCCTTGAAATCTCTGTATCAATGGCAGCAATTTGACTGTCTATATCATTATGCTTTGCTAATATGCTATCAACAAATTCATTTGCATCCTGCATTTCATCTTGATGTACCTTTTCCTGCTCATACTCAATATGCCTTCTTATCTGTTCCTGCTTAAGCCTTCGCATTTCCACTTCTAATTCTTCCTGTTTAGCCCTTAAATCAGGAGCAATTACATATTTATATGCACCAAAACCCGCTGCAGTTATAATCGCAAAAAGTAACGCTATACGAATAATCTTCATTGATAGTGTACCCTTTTGCTCATGTAATGCAAAATTAATGCAAATAGCTATAAAAAATGTGATAATTACAGTAATAATGTACTTCCTTCCAACCGTAATTCCCATGTTATCAATTATAAAGATAACCGGATACTGAACCAGAAACACCTCATAGCTTATATTTGATACAAACCTTATAGTTTTCTTAATAGCTGTGGATATTTTATCCTCAGCCAAATTTAGGCTTATAGACTTGACATAATCAAGCATTAAACACATAATCAATGTGCTTCCAATCATACCAACCATATAAAGGGTGGATTCTGCCTTAACTATAACAAATAAAACTATCTGTATCAGTAATAATATGTATAGAAGTAGCTTTGAATATTTCTTACCTTCTATTCTTTTAATCACAAAGGTTCTATTAATTACGTGCCAGTAACCAACTGCTATTCCGAAAAACCAGGAAAAGCATCTGGCAAAGGTATTATAATATGATGCCATTACTCCACCGGTTATGTAAGCATATACAAAATAAGCCATTGAAAAAAAGCCAATAACAAAGCACAAAACTAGCGGCACATTCTTTCCAAACTGTCGCTTTATATATTCTAATGCAACATATATCAAGGGGAAAATAAGCTCTAACTGTAAGAGTATGGCTACATACCACAGATGCATATATGGAGAGTCTATATGTCTGGCAAAATAATCCATATTGGCTGAACTTTGCCAGAAATTGTTATAGCCAAATAATATAGACGTAATCTCCTGCTTCATACTTATCCATGTTATATCAGGAAGTACCAGTAAGCATATTCCAAGAGAAACAAAAACTACAATTACAAGGGGAATATACACTCTAAATAATCTTGATTTGTAATATGATAATGCCGAAAAGTTAACCTTTCTTAGAGACAGTGCTGACAGATAACCACTGAGCACGAAAAATGAGCATACCGCCAGGTAGCCACCCTTAAGTAAGCCCATATGATATAATAAAATTGTGATGCATAATATCGCTCTAATTAAGTCGATATATAAAACTCTGTTTTTCATCTTTTGCCTATCTCAACCTGCTCTGCCTTTCCTGACTCAATATCTATCAGATAACGCTCATATATTCCATGTGTCTTACTATATCCAAAATCGCAGATAACATATCCCTCTCCAACAATCATATCAATACATTGATTAGTCTTTGTGAATATTTTTCCACCATTACCAACATATTCAAACTTTGAAGATATATCAATATTACAAACAATACTTTTTTCTTCTCCATCCATTGATGAAACCCAAAGCTCAGTTATTCCATCATTTGATTTAATATAATATATTTTATCATTAAATATATTAAAGTGATGTACGCTATCATCAATTACCAAATAAGATTTATCTAAATCAGTATCAAATTTATTTATATAAGTCTCTGTCCTATATAATCTAAAGGTTTCACCCCATGTTGGATCATGGCTATCCAACTCATCTCTAAATTCAGCTTCATACACATACTCATCATAATACTGTCTGCCATAATCATACCTATCCGGATAAGTACGAATATCTCTATAATTGTATAACACTCTTCCAAGCCAATAATCATCCCAACAATCCATACTACTATAATCAATATTTGATAAATAAAGCTGTGAATTATCTAGTGATATTTCTTCATCTAAATCAATATACCTAACCTCTGATGAACGATATAAATAATACATTCTATCGTCAACTATTCCGAACTGTATAAAGAAATCAGTCTCAAATAGTATCTCCTCTTCTCCTGTACCAGCATGATAGCGAGCCATTCTATATGTCTTATCTCCCTCATCACCAATTCTGCTAAACACATATAAATAGTCATTATAATAGCCTATTTGTACAGTTGTTCTGTAATTATTATAAAATTGACAAAATAGCTCATAATTTCCATCTTGATCTACACGATACAGATTTCTTAAAGCAAGCTCTTCCTCATCAGTCTCAAGTCCATCGCAGCCCATCACATACATATATCCATTAGCATATAAGCCTTTTCCAGAATAATAATTACCCATCTGATATTCCACAGAAGCTGCTGTATCATCACTATGTGTTTCTAAAAGTTCCTTAAAATCTCTATAAGCTTTACTTACATCAAGATACTTTGTAGTCATTTTCACAGAGAAAATAACTATACCTCCAATAGCCAAAAGAGTGAATACTATAATAAAAACTGTAGGTGTAACAACTAAAACTTCCTTTTTCAACTTGTAATTCATAATATCAAACACAAGCAATACACAAACAAGTAATAGCAAAAAGAGCATCAAAGCAAATGCAAATAACTCTATTTTAGTCTCTGGCTTTACATCTATCATTATCATATTCGCTATCACATAAATGCAAGCAACAACTAATATAAGCCACATTCCAAGCATATGTAGCTGATAACCTAACCTATATATATTTGGTCTAAGAATCTGCGCCAAAACAAACACACCAATTAAAATATATAATATATTCACATAATTAGTGCATATAATCTTATATATTTCTCGTACAACTTCAAAAAGATCATCAGAACGAACGGAACAATCCCTACTGTTCAAATTAACCGTAAAATGAAACATAGGAAATTTAGTCTTATTTATGTTTCTTATACACAACAAACATATAAGACATATACATATCCTAATAATAACCTGAAACCTATCCCATGGTGTCTCTTTACTTTTTATTTCAGCATTTTTAAAATTATCCATATGCTACCTCCAAATATGATGCATATTACATCTTAAAATACAACTCACTCCTTAATCCATCTTCATTAACCAAATTAACTCTTCCATCCATCTGCTCCATAATGTACTTAACTATAAACAGACCAAGACCTGCACCTGGCTCTTCTCCATGATTTTTACCTCTATAAAACTTCTGGAATATAAAAGGCATATCATCAGGCGCTATTCCAGGCCCCTTATCCTGTATAATAAGGCAATATTCCTTGCCGTTCTCAAGTATTTCTGTACTAATAGAAATCTCAGTTTTTGCATACTTGCGTGAGTTATTTATTAGATTCTCTATAACCTGTGCAATTCTTCCTGCATCAGCGTTCTTAATTGTAGCCTCCTTAATGTCGTCTAAACAAACATCAGACTTATCTCCAATCATAGAGTTAACTGTTTCGTTAATAACATCATGTATTTCCACATCCTCTTTCTTGATAACAAGCTTATCTAAATCATGAAGTGAATGAATGAACATATCATTGGTAATCTTGGTAACTTCATCACATTTTTTAGTTATTACATCTATGTAACGCTGTCTTCTCTCCGGCGTAGAATCCATATTATCAGATAAAGCCTCACTGTAGGCTCTAATAGATGCTATAGGAGTTTTTATATCATGTGACAGAGTTGCTATTACTGTTTTATTGTTCTCTATGGCCTCCTGCTCACACTGTCTTGCCTTCTTAATCTCACGTCTCATATGGTCAAAAGCCCAGGTAAACTCTCCAAACATATTTACACGCTCATACTTAAGATCTTTATCCAGATTACCAGTGGCAATCTCACCTGCAAAGCTTTCCAGCTTTTGAAAAGGCCTAAGTATAAGCACATATATTACCACAAATGTAAATAAAACAAGTATTAAAGATACAACATACATAATAATGATAAAGCTCATATTATTCTCAGCAGTCACTGTATTCTTGCTTCTAAGTGTTTCTATTACTGTATCAAGTTTAGTCTGAACAAGCGAAATATCTTGATAAGACTGAGATGCTTCTACACCTTCTAGAAGCTGATTAACCTCATTTAAAGCAACTATTGTCTTACCTGTGCTGCTTTCCTTATTTATTCTGTCATATTCAGCCTTATAATTTATGTAAATAACCACAAATACAGTGGTTAACACAAGTATGCTAACCACTGCCATATATATAACCTTACCTACAATATTTGATTTATATGCATTCTGATTTTGC
The DNA here is from genome assembly GCA_017463225.1 of Lachnospiraceae bacterium. Lineage (GTDB taxonomy): Bacteria > Bacillota > Clostridia > Lachnospirales > Lachnospiraceae > Coprococcus_C. Next base: position 43,697 of record JAFTPO010000019.1, read on the forward strand.
TTATTACTCATTACTTTCCTCCAGCATATAACCAACCTTTCTTACTGTCTTAAGAAATACCGGCTCTGATGGATTGTTCTCCAGCTTTTCCCTAAGCCACCTAATATGTACTGTAAGTGTGGATGGCTCCACATCTGAAAATGCACCCCACACATCGCTGATAAGCTTGTCCTTATGAAGGGCCTGTCCTTTACGCTCAGCCATATAAAGAAGCAGATCATATTCTCTTAAGGAAAGATTTACAGGTACATTATTCCTAGCAACCGACTTACTGGCAGTATCTATTACTATCTCGTTATCCTTTCCTGCCTTAAGACTATACTTTTCACCCTGCTCTTTAGAACCATAGGTTCTTCTAAGCAATGCATTAATTCTAGACATAAGCTCCTTAATGGAATATGGCTTTGGAATATAATCATCTCCACCCATATCAAGGCCTGTGATTTTATCATCCTCACTAGTTCTGGCACTGGCAAATATAACAGGAACATCAGACACTCGCCTTAACTCCTGACATAACTCAAAGCCTGTGCCATCAGGCAAATTGATGTCAAGCAGAATAAGATGAAACTGCTCCTTCTCTAATACTTCATATGCCGCATCCAAGGATGTAACATTTGTTGCTATATATCCATTGTCCTCCAGCATATCCATAATAAGCATGGATAGGTCTGTATCGTCGTCAACGATTAGTATTTTATATTTATTCATAAGTAAATACCTCGAATTATTTGATAAATAATATTATAATTCACCAATAATTTATTAACAATACAAAAATGAGCAGGTTTTATCATATAATATAATTAGATATAACCTACTCATTGATTATATATTATTTAATTAAATAAATTTGACACCTACATACCTTAGCTTTTTAAAATACTTTTCTTTTTTCTTTTCAAACATTGTTCCAATGGCAGATTCATTAACTATTACTTTATATCCCTCCTTCAAAGCTCCTAATGAAGTTAACGAAACACAGCCTCCGCCATCAACACCTACTACTTCAACACACTCTATATTCTGCTCCTTTAAAAAATCACCAAGCATGGGATTAGAAAAAGCATTTCCTTCATACTTTGTAAAAATATACTCAGATACAACATTAAGACCAACAACTAATTCCACTTCCTTGGTTCCTTCATATGCCTGAAAGGGTGCTAGCTTACTTATTATGCTTTTCTTCATCACATTTTTGATGTAAACAACCCTATTACATTCATATGAAGCAATAACATCGTTAACTGCTTTAATTAAAGCTTCATTATCATATTTAAAGTAGGCGGCATGTTCTTCTCCTACGCAGATATTTTGCATATCAATCACTAACAATGCTTTCTTCATTACTCTCTACCTCCATCAATTTAACTAGTCACATCAACTAAAATCCTCAAGAATTCCTCTGCATTATCATAATAGCAATTATGTCCTGCTTTACTTACTATATATAATTCCTTTCTTGGGGCTTCTATGCTGTCAATTAAGCCTTTAAGCAAGCTATGTGGGCAGGCAGTATCCTCCTCTCCCGTAATAAAGATGGCAGGGACTGGAAATGTCATATTATCCCTAAAATCATAGTTAAACATAGTCTTAAATGAACCCTTATGCATTTTCGGATCCTGTTTAAACCAAGTTTTTCTAGATGCCCTATCAAGCAATGGGGAGTTATAAAAGTCCTTAGGAGAATACATTTTTGTACTTTTGGATATATACTTCATACCCAATGCAGAAAATTGTCTTATCTGCTTTAGCCACTCTACTGAAGCTTTTCCATCCTCAGGTATGTTTTCTATTATTTTCTCAATCTTAATTATATCCTTCTTGTTACCGTTAGCCTTTGCTCTTTCCATAAGCTGTTCACATACAACCTGAAATCCCTCAACATAATTAATAAGCTGACCAACTCCTATATACATTGATACATTTTCAGGATGAAGCTTAGAATATTCTGAGCTAATAACTGTCCCCCAGGAAAAGCCCATAAGAATTATCTTATCAAACTCATACACTGTATGAAGATACCCAATTATCTCATCTATATCCTTAATATAATCAGACATAGTTCCTGTTTTACCAATCTCATCAACCCTATCCTTGTTGGCAAGTAAAGTCTTACAGGTATTTCTTTGGTCCCAGTTAACTACTGTAAATTTATCCTCCCAGCTTCCCATTAATATGTGTGCCATACCTGCTGTAGATCCACCTGGACCACCATGTACAAACAATATAAAGGGATTCTTCTTATCCTTTCCTCTTATCTGGATATACTGCTTTATACCATTAATCTCTACATACTCATATTTATAGATTCCATTTGGATAATCTGGATATAATATCTTTTGCTTTTCCTTCTTATTCATTCTTTTCTCCTCCCGGTGCTGATAACAGATACAAGCTCCTTATTCTTGCATCTTCTTTTCCTTGCTTCCTCTGATACTTATCAACTATTTTATTCATTTCTCCTAGCATTGCAGAAAAATCCTTATCATTAAGGGATATGCAGTAATTCACCATAAACAGCTTATCCCTGTTAACATCTGCATCCTTCCCTTGAAAATATGCTTCATACTGCCCCAATATACTCATAAGGCTCATAGTGGTAAGCTTCAAATTATCTTCATTGGATGGTGAACCATGGACAAATATATCCTTTATGGCATAAACCTTCTCCACCTGCCCTCTAACAGTGTTAGTAGATACCACATGAATAGCTCCAACTTCAACCATTTTATCTATTCGTCTATATATGGTTGCTCTTGGAATTCCTGTATTCTCAGCAATTATCTCTGCTACTGTCATCTCACCCTTGACTCTTATTAACTGAATTATCTTATTCGATACAGGGTCTGTTAAAACCTTGAACTTTTTGTCCATAGTGTACTCCTTTCACTATTCTCACATTTGATACTAGTATAATACATTATTGGGATTTGTCAATACTCACTTCCTATGCAAAATATGCTCAGTGATGAACATTCGCCAAATGGATTTTCGTGCAAGCACGAATCCACTTTGGTCATTATTAACACAAAAAAGAGACATAAGGAAAACCATATGTCTCTTAATATAATTATATGTTTTAAAACATTTTTTTCTAGAACAAATATCTGCTAAGCTGTCCATTAAGACTTTCTGTATGAGCCGCATTTCTCTCTGATGTAGCATTAAGATGCTCCATACTATCTGATATTGCACTGGTTGCATTTGCCAAATCATTAGCACACTGCGCTGTCTCAGTAACAGTAGATGTAATCTCCTGAACCTTTTCATTAATATCTGCAATATTAGCTGATATCTCCTCGCTTTGTGCCTCTATGCGTGACATCTGCTTACCAATAGCACTTGTTGTATCGCCATACTCCTCACCAAGGTTAGCGAATGCATCGTAATCATTTACAACATTTACAGAGATAAAGCTAATCATCTCCTCAACAGCAATAATAAGATTCTCTATAGCGGCTACAACAACTGAGTTTATCTCATTAATCTCAGTTACTGCTCTATCTATATCCTGACTAAGACTACCAACCTCAGTTGCAACTACAGCAAAGCCTTTACCCTGCTCACCAGCTCTTGCTGCTTCAATCTGAGCATTAAGACTAAGCATACTTGTCTGAGATGCAATCTCACCTATCTCGTCAGCAATCTTCTTAACCTGCTCAATCTGCTGCGCCTCTAAGCTGGTCTGTCTCATTCTGTTACTTATCTCATCTATGGATTCAAGAGCATTCTCACGGTTCTTCTTAGCCACTCCTGCAGTTTCCTGAGCGCTTTTATTAGCTTCCTTAACCATAGCTGTAATCTCGTTAACCTGCTTAGCAAATGCAGCTATATCCTCCGCACTCTGAGCTAAGCTCTCTGAAAGCTCTACACTAGCCTGTGCACTATTTTCCATATTTGCACTAATTCCCTCTATCTCCTGATTCATATCAAGCATAATCTTAGAATTCTCATTAACTGTAGAGTTAAGCTCTTCTCCTGAGGTTACTATATCTGTAGTTGACTGAGCTACCTCGCTAACCAGTCCACGAATCTGTCTGATAAAGGAATTCATATTACCAGCAATAACCTCAAGCTCATCACCTGTATGAATATCTATCTCCTTAGTTAAATCTCCTGAGCCACTAGCAAGCTCAAGAACCTTATCATTAAGCTTATTCATACTCTTCTTAAACTTCATCATAATAAGTCCAAGAATAAGAAGACTTGCTAAATATGTAATAACACATACCATAATAACCATTTTTCTAAGGTTAGAAGTCTGCTCCTCAACCCAATTTGCACTTATATCAACACCAACTGCACCAACTATATTACCGTTAGCATCAAATATAGGCGCATATGCTGATACATGAGTTCCCCACTCATCCGTAAATGGTTCCTCATCAGCGAAGGTTTCACCCTCTGCAAAAGCCTTCTCCAAACCATCTGTCATCTCACACTCATCACCTATAGCTGCAGGCTCTTCCGGATCTGAATCTACTACAAATACAACCATACCATCATCCAATTGACGAAGTGTATATATGTACTCAAGCTCTGCATTATCTCTAAATAACGCAAGCTGATCTATAATCTGATTGTACTCATCAGTTCCTTCATCTCCTACATCAATTCCTGCTAATAAATCACCATCTACGTGTGCAGCAGAGCTTGAAGCTATATTTACAACATTACCTTGAATCTGCTCAAACAAGGTATCCTCAGAATGTCTATATGCTACAACACCAAGAATTCCATTACCTAAAAGTAACAAAACTGCAAGCCATATAAACAGCTGATTAAATATACTAATCTTACGTACCTTCATATTTAACCCCCTTTGGTATAAAAATAAACTAATAATATTTTACCACAAGTCAATTATCTATACCACATATTTATAAATTAATGTGTGATTTTTTAGTACTATGATACTGATATACCATTCACCTTAACGTCCTCTGGAAGCTCAATAACCAAATATTTTCGTCCATCAGCCTCATTAATATCAATAATATCCATATGCTTAGTGTTAATCCTAAGTAGCAAGTCCTTGCCCTTAACTTCAATATTTCTTGATGGTAGAACATTTTCAGCAAGTATTGTTTGTTCTACTTTAAGCTTAGGCACCTCTACCGGCACTTCCTTCTCATCCTCATCCAATACTACTCTCTTTTTCTTAGCATACTGCTCCATATCAAACTGCTGATCAAATTTCTTATCAAATACTTCTAATTTAGTCTCATCCACACCACTCTTTACAAATACCTCTCTCACTGTATCCTTATCAAGCACTATGGTCGGGCTATCAGAAAACTCTTTCTTCTCCTTTACAAGCTCTGTAAAATTCTCCTGCATTGCTATCATAGTTTCTATAGTGGAATCCTCACCTAAAACCTCTGCAACAAATGTATTAAAGCCCTCCTTCTGTTGCTTTGCCGGAAGTGGTGCAGATACCGCAAGGAGCTCATCTAACAGCTTATCCTGAAGATCATCCGCTCTCCTAGTATAATATAGAATCTGACTATCATCAGAGCTTCTATCATTAAAGGCAGGGAATATAAACCCTGTATCAGGAAGCTCCACACCAAAGCTCTGCTTTAAGGTATGAATCATTTCCAGCTTGTCATCATATCCAAGACCAGGCTTAGTAAGCTTCATAGGACAGATGCTACACAGCACATAGCTATATACTTCATTTGAAGCGTCTTCCATCTCTATCTCATCATCAGTAATACCAGGCACATCATAGGCCTGATATATCATTAGAATCAAATAATTACCAACATGGTTATATGTATTGATAATTCCGTCATAGAATCTATCAAGCAAAGCCTCATCTTTAAGCTCTGACTTTTTTATAGCATTAAGCATACCTTTACCAAAGCTTACGTCATTAGCTTCCTCATCAACAAAGCTTAAATCTATTAGGTTTTTACCCAAAGTTCCCGAAAGATTTTTTCTAAATATCTCAAGATACTTGTGTTGTTCCTTTTCCTCTAAATCAAGAAAGCTTTCACTGAATATCTTTACCTTTTCCTTATCTCCATTAACATAGCAGCCACAAAGTCTTGCAATACCGCATTCCTCAATAGTATCAAATAATCCCTTTATCTCATTTATTTCCTTCTTGGTCATCACTAACTCCTACCTTTGTTGTTAATAGGTATATTTTACACTAAAAATCTCCTTTTATCTAGAATTTTCGCAATATATATCAGTACAAAAAAGAACTACAGTGATTTGAATTATATATCACGTGTAGTTCTTCGTTTATGGATGATCATAAGTAACAAATTATGTAATTATACCAAACCCGCTAATGTTCTACCAAGGGCTTTAAGCTCCTCAGCTGTATCATCACCAGGGGCTCCGTTTACTGCAATACCCTCATCATTTACAACTGTAGCACCATCAGCGAGGATTCTATCCTCCCAATCTCTCATCCATTCCTGATTACCCCAGCCATAAGAACCGAAAAGTCCTATCTGCTTTCCACCGATAACTCCATCCAATTCACACATCAAAGGCTCCATAATAGATTCCTCCAGAACCTCAGCACCCATTGAAGGGCAACCCAGTGCTATAACTTTCTCGCCTGAAAGAGAAGATACATCAGCCACGTCAGCTGTGATAAGCTCAGCCTCCACTCCGGACTCCTTAACACCTTCAGCTATATAGTATGCCATAGCCTCTGTATTTCCTGTACCACTCCAGTACACTATACTAACTTTACTCATAAATTATCTCCTTTCTTGCTTTCGCAAATAAAATATATAATTAAACAGCAACCTCTTTTATGGACTTGCCGTTCATTATCTCTTCCAAAGTCCAATCTCTCACTATATCATAGTATTCAAAAAGCTTTTTTGTATAATTCACATTGTGATACACCTTCCAGTAACCGGAATATAAATAGTTTTCTCCTTTATTTTCCAGAAAACCACGAACATCCTCAACAGGATATTCTAAAAAAGCTCCTATCTCATGAGGAAACTCTATATTTCCTCCACAATACATCATAATTCTATCTGACAATCGTTTTAGAAGCTTATATATAAGTATTATAAATTCCACATTATTATCCAGTTCATAATCTATTAAATTAGAATCACAGTGAGAAATACTATCATACAGCTCTAATAACTCATCAAGCTCTCTTTTATATCCATAATCATATAAAAGTTCAATCACATCATTTCTTGAAAGATATTCAAGTAATTCCTTTTTCCTAAATAAATAAAGAATATGTTTTGTCTCCGTTTTTCCATTTCTAGTTGAAGTTCTTGGAATAAGCTTCAGTGTATAATATGATATATCAGTACCAACTAACATCTGTCTTATTATCATCAACTCTCTAGCTGATATGGTAATAATGTTTGCAGCCTTTATACACTTAATTAAAGGAGCGCAGTGAATGGCCATAATCATAGAAGTTTTTTTAATTTCATCATTGTTATTTATACCTATAATTTCATCAGTCGACATATATTCACCATCCTTATCACTTTTTTATTATTTTACACGTAACATAGAATATTTTTTCATGTAAAATCTTTGAAACAGAATATATCATCGGTTAGGTAGAGCTAACTGTATATTCAAAAAAAATATTACAGTAAAGTTAGTGTGTCCTAACTCGACCTTTATAATAATATATATTCATTTTGAATTCAAGTATTCTAAATGATAGAATTTATCATCAAAAATGCACAGACCAAAACCCTTTAGTCTGTGCTAAATCTTAAATTATCATCTTATTACAATGTCTCATCATTTATGGCTATATAGCCACCCATCGTCCTTGCCACAAAGTACATTATTGCCTCCTCATCATCCTGCCAAATACGACGGCTACGAGGATCCCCACACATAAGGTATCCACATGTGCAGTCTGTTAAGCCTACTCTTACGATTACTATAGAGAAAATCTCTCTGTTGGTACAATATTGGTATAAGCTTGGTGCCTTATCCTTAAATTCCAGGATTTCATTAGTTGAATATATATTATTAACAACAACCTTATCCAAGTCTTCTATGATACCAAAGGTTTCATCACTTCCGACCTTTTTTACTACGTTATCATCTCCAAGATAATATAGACTGGATACACGCAAATCATCACACATTATACTTTGAATGCTCTCCAGTTTATCCATCAAGGTCTTACCGGCATCAAAACGAATGCTTATATCATTAAATATAGCACTTAAGCCTCTTCTGGCTAAAGCTTTAATCTGTATGTCCTTATGTTTAGACTCAACATAAATTATATAACAATTTCTTCCCTTTGTTTTACCTCTATATAAGGTTTTATCAATGAGTTCAAATAATGTATCATAATCTGTTGCATCCTTTGGATAAGTTGCACTACCTATGGTACCGGTTATAAACGGCTCACAAGTTTCAAGTACTATATTTTTACGTAACACATTGTTATCTGCATACAATTTAGAATAAAAGCTCCACACAGAATCGTAATCCAAATCCCTAAAATTTATAATAAGGAATTCATCTCCACCATATCTGCCAGCCAATCCAAAGTCACCCAGGTATGCCTTAATATCTGATGCAAATCCTGATAATACTCCATCACCAACCTTATGTCCTTGAGTATCATTGATAAACTTAAAATTATCTAAATCAACCATCGCTAAGGTAAATGGTATTTTATTGTCAATCAAATTATGGATAAATCCAATAATATAGCTTCTGGAAACAAGTCCTGTCAAAGAATCTATAACATTGCTAATATCTTTATTTTGTAACAGCTGTTCAAAATAAGGATATTTGATTAAATCTTCCCTGCTATACATTTGACTCACCCCCCATATCATATAAATCAACTATTATTTATAATATTATAATACTATTCCCTTTCAATAACAATTAAAAATAATATCAAAAATAAAAAATCTCAATAAAACTTAATTATTACTTTGACAAACAGTTGCTATAAATTCATAAAATAAGAAAAGACGCCTCTCATGCACATATGAGCACATGGAAAATGTCTTTTCTCATCATAAAACCTTTATCATCTATACTGATTAGTAATAAAGCTTCTTCTCAAAATAATCTTTAAGATCCTCAATCTTAACTCTCTCCTGTTCCATAGTATCTCTATCACGAACAGTTACAGCACCATCAGTCTCTGACTCGAAGTCATAGGTTACACAGAATGGAGTACCAATCTCATCCTGTCTTCTATATCTCTTACCGATATTACCTCTGTCATCAAACTCACAGTTCCAATACTTAGAAAGCTCTGCATATACCTTTTCAGCGCCCTCATTAAGCTTCTTAGAAAGTGGAAGAACACCAACCTTTACAGGTGCAAGTGCCGGATGGAATCTAAGAACAGTTCTCATATCTCCACCCTCAAGCTCCTCCTCATCATATGCTGCACAGAGGAATGCTAAAGTTACTCTGTCTGCACCAAGTGATGGCTCGATTACGTAAGGAACATACTTAATCTTCTTCTCATCATCAAAGTACTCCATAGGCTCCTTAGATGTATTCTGATGCTGTGTCAAATCATAATCTGTTCTATCAGCAATACCCCAAAGCTCACCCCAACCAAATGGGAAAAGGAACTCTATATCAGTAGTTGCCTTACTGTAGAAAGCAAGCTCTGCAGGATCATGGTCACGATATCTCATCTCATCATCTTTAATACCAAGGTCCTTTAGCCAATTAATACAGTAATCTTTCCAATACTTAAACCATTCAAGATCAGTATCAGGCTCACAGAAGAACTCTAACTCCATCTGCTCAAACTCTCTTGTTCTAAAAGTGAAGTTACCTGGTGTAATCTCATTTCTGAAAGACTTACCTATCTGACCAATACCAAATGGTATCTTCTTTCTGGATGTTCTCTGAACATTCTTAAAGTTTACAAAGATTCCCTGAGCAGTCTCTGGTCTTAGATAAAGAGTTGCCGCTGAATCCTCTGTAACACCCTGGAATGTCTTAAACATAAGGTTAAATTCTCTAATATCTGTAAAATTGTGCTTGCCACAGGTTGGACAGCAAATATTATTTGACTCGATAAACTCACTCATCTGAGCCTTTGTCCATCCATCAACGCTGCTGTCTAAGGTGATTCCCTTCTCCTGACAAAAATCTTCAATAACCTTGTCTGCTCTAAATCTCTCATGACATTCCTTACAATCCATAAGTGGATCTGAGAAACCGCCAACGTGACCTGAAGCTACCCATGTCTGTGGGTTCATAAGGATTGCACAGTCTACGCCAACGTTATATGGATTCTCCTGGATGAATTTCTTCCACCAAGCCTTCTTAACGTTGTTCTTAAACTCAACGCCAAGGTTACCGTAATCCCAAGTGTTAGCAAGACCTCCATATATCTCAGAACCTGGATATATGAATCCTCTTGATTTTGCAAGTGCAACAATTTTTTCCATTGTCTTAGCTGATTGTTCCATGTTAATTTACCTTCCTTCCACCCCTACACCGGCGTGTGTGGGATTTTATGTCTTGTTTTGTATAACACATAGTCCATATTGTAACTTTAAAACCTATTTTTTTCAAGCTAATTCGTATCTAAAGTAGAAAGAATTTCCAGAGATTTAAAGTTTTTATCAACATATTCACATCTAAAGCGATTTGCAATCCAAGCAAGCTCCTCTTCCTTCTCCTTTTCAAGCTTGAAGCTATATATTTTATTCAGAGGTGAGCTAAGAATATATTGAAGTGTATAAACTAATGTAGAGCTCACCTTTTTGTTTACTTTATACTTTAGAGCACACTTTATACAGCAAATGCCCCCATATCCTGCATCAAAGTGCGTTAATTCCTCCTTGGAGTCACATTTCACACAGGAATGAGCATGTATGGCCTGTCCCTCTATGTCCATCAACTTAATCTCATACACACTACGGATTAATGAGTTACTAATTTTTCCATCTACTAATGTCTTTAGTGTGAGATAAAGAAGATTTAAGTTGTCTACACACTTATCTCCCTCTCTTGTATAATAGCTCATCAGCTCACAGAAGTATGATGCGTAGCACATTTTCTCCATATCATATGGTAGCTCAGCAAAATATTCCGTAACATTTACACTGATAAGTCTATATGCATCTCCACTTGGGGCTATGGTAAACTTACCCATAACATAGCTTTGACTGGCAGCTCTAAAGTTTGAGTTGGAGCGTCTGGCACCATTTGCAAATACAGTAATCTTTCCTCTCTCCTTTGTGAGTACAACAAGTCTTTTATCATACTCTCCCAGAGGAACTGAATAAAGCACTATTCCCGTTACTATAATATCATCCAACATTCCTTCTCACACCCTCTCTAGCAGCAGACTCTTCTAATTATCATCTCTATAGCCGTAATTCTTTATTAGAGTGTCGCTATCTCTCCAGTCCTTCTTAACCTTAACCCAAAGCTTAAGGTTAACCTTACAATCAAGCAGGTTTTCCATACTGACTCTAGCCTTTGAGCCTATTTTCTTAAGCATTGCTCCCTGCTTACCTATAATTATTCCCTTATGAGAATCTCTCTCACAGATTATGGTAGCATCAATATCTATAAGTCCTCCATCAGGTCTCTCCTTCATTCTGTCAATAACAACAGCTATACCATGAGGTATTTCCTTATCTAATAATCTAAGAGTCTGTTCTCTTACAAGCTCGGCCACAATCTGTCTTTCCGGTTGATCTGTCACTGTATCCTCATCATAGAACTGTGGACCATAAGGAAGATGACCCTTAATAGTTTTAATAAGCTCCTCCGAATTCTTACCCTTTAGAGCAGATACAGGAACTATATCCTCAAAGTCATAGACCTCCTTGTAGGTATTTATAGCATCAAATATTTCCTGCTCCTCAACAGTATCAGTCTTATTAATAACCAATATAACAGGGGTTTTGACCTTTCCCAAAACCTCTACTATATGCCTCTCACCGGCACCAATAAATGTGGTTGGTTCAACAACCCACATAACCACATCAACCTCATTTAATGTGTTATATGCCACATTCATCATATACTGGCCCAGCTTGTTCTTTGCACGATTAATACCTGGTGTGTCAAGAAACACAATCTGTGCCTCATCATCAGTATATACTGTTTGAATCCTGTTACGAGTGGTCTGTGCCTTGTTACTGGTTATGGCAATCTTTTGGCCTATAAGTCTATTCATAAGAGTAGACTTACCTACATTTGGTCTACCTACGATTGCTACAAAGCCTGATTTAAAATTATCATTACTCTTCTTGCCTAGTATCTTATCTATATCAAGATATACACCATCATTTATATTATCTATCTTGTTACCCATGTAATTCTCCATTATCTAAAATACGCTTAAAACCTGCTTGAAATTTTCCTTGGCAGCTTCAAGCTTCGACTCTCCACCTACAGCACATATGATGTTATTATTAATAGTAGCTTCAACATAAGGTGCAAGACTTCTTATGGTATCAACATCTGTTGCAAGCACTTGATCTCTGTCCTTCTGCAAGTCTTCATCTGTTAATCCAATAATATAAGAAGCAAAGCTATAATTACCCTCTGCCACTGGTGTAAGTGGTGAGTCAAGCTTGCTAATGGCTCCTATAACGTACTTAGTCATATCTCTGTTATCTGCATCAAAATTAGCAACGTAAGCAGGTGCGTTCTTATATATATCATAGGTCTCCATAAGATTAGGATCTCTATATGAAGTAAAATAAGAATTACCACTTCTTGCAAAGGCACACATACATCCATATGCTCCACCCTTAACTCTTACATTAAGCCAGAGATAATCGTATGAGAATATGGAACTAAGAACGCTTAATGCTCCTGTGTATTCCAATCCTGCGTCTCTATAGTTACCTGCAGTAGCCACATACTGTACCTGACTAGCTGTCTTAAAGCCCTCGTTAAGCTTCTCAAGCTTTACATCCTCTTCCTTATCATAGTTAAGTCTTGTAGAAAGCTTCTTGGAAAGTGATGTTATTGACTTTTCAAGCATTTCCTTAGGATTTTTTTCTGAGGTATAATTCACAAGAAGTCCACCTCTCCAAAGAATCTCTCCTAATACATCTCTTAAATCATTAACTAAAGCATCGTATTCAGCCTCGAAATCGTTATCAAGCCTATCAAGAAGCTTATAATACTCAATTCCCTCAAGATACTCCTTGACTAAACCTATAGGGGAAACATAGCTTAATGCTCTATTTGCAGCAGTGAGATGTCCTGCTGAAACAAGGTCATTCTTTAAACCGTATTTTATCTCAGCAACAATCTCCTTTAATCTCTTCTTACTGTCAAGCTTTGATGTGAACAATATCTCCTCAATAAGCTCAAATGCTTTATCAAGCTTTTCATCAAGCATCTTGGCATTAACCATAAATGAAACTCTATATTTATCCTTCTTCTTCTTACTAAGAACTGAAGTTCCAAATCCAATTCCACCTGTATGAAGGTTTATCTCATTAGCAAGCTGATTATACTCATAATTTTCAGTATCTACATACTTAAATATTTCTGTAAGCAATCCAACATATGGATATTTATTTATATCCATATCTGTAATATCAAAATCGAGATTGATATAACTGATTCCATTAGTGAATATATCATGACTTACAACCTTTACCATCTCTATCTCAGTAAACTGATTATTAAGCTTTCTGGCATTCTTATCTATATCACTAATCTCAAGGAGAGGTATCGAAAGAAGCTCCTCCTTGGTACTTGGCTCACTCTGATACTGCTTTAAATGTTCTGCATTCTTAACAATATCTGTAAGCTGAGCCTCTGAAAGGGAATTCTTATATTCTGCCAGCTTTGCCTTCTCAGCCTTTACCTTCTCCTCTAACATACCCTTCTTAGGCATAAGTGTAACGAAAGACTTGTGGTTATTGTCCAATATATATTTCCTAATAAGCTTTTCAAAGTAGTCAGTCTTTAACTCTTCCTTAAGCTCATCATATACCCAGTTAAGCTCAAATAAATCTAAAGCCTTACTATCATCATATAACCAGGTTGAAAATGCATTTAAGCCCATCATAAGACCCTTTGGATGTCTTCCAAAATTAGCCTCCTTATGCTTAAACTCAAAATAATTAAGTGATGCCTGCAAAGATGTCTTATTCAAGCCTTCAGATATAAGCTTATTTAAGGTATCCTCAATTAACTCATTAAATCTATCCTTATCAGATAAATTTGCATTCTTGGCAATGATAGAGAAAGTCGGCTGCTTAATTCCATCATCGTATGAGCTAAATACATCCTTTCCTATCTCCGCGTCTATAAGTGCCTTCTTTAAAGGCGCACCAGGAGCAGTAAGTAACATATGCTCTAATACAGCCATAGAAAGAGATAGCTTAATGTCATCACTATGACCAACTACTACATTATAAGTAAGATAAGTATTATCTGACTCATCATCAGCATCTGCTATGGAATAATACTCGTCTAACGACTTTGGAGCATCAAAACCAGGCTCATCTGTAAGTTCAGACTCCACCTTTAGATACTCGTAATTTGAAAGATACTCCTGATCTATAAACTCAAGCTCTGCCACAGCATCCATATCTCCATAGAGATAAATGTAACTGTTACTTGGATGATAATACTTTCTATGGAAATCCAAAAATGCCTCATAAGTAAGGTCAGTAATATAATCAGGGTCTCCACCTGACTCAAAGCCATAAGCTGTACTTTCATGAAGAGACTTCTCTATAAGACGATAAAGCTGTTGTTCAGATGATGAAAACACACCCTTCATCTCATTATAAACTACACCATTGTACTTAAGCTCGTTTGTCTCCTCATCAAGCTCATAGTGCCAGCCCTCTTGCTGTAATATCTCCTTCCGACTATATATATTAGGATAAAAAACTGCATCCATATATACATGCAAAAGGTTATGAAAATCCTTCTTATTCATACTTGCAACCGGATATACGGTTTTGTCAGAATAAGTCATAGCATTAAGAAATGTATTAAGCGAACCCTTGCAAAGCTCAACAAACGGATCCTTTGCAGGAAAATTCTTTGAACCACATAATACAGAATGCTCCATAATATGTGGTACTCCCGTATCGTCTGCCGGTGGTGTTCTAAATCCTATAGTAAATACCTTATTACTATCATCATTACAGACAACCATAACCCTTGCCTTAGTCTTATTATGACTAAGTACATAGCCGGTTCCCTTTATCTCATTTAATTCTCTCTTTTCTACAAGGGTATAAGCTTTTAAGCTTTCAATATTACTCAATTTTACTTCCTCCATTTATGCCAAGTTTTCCGGACCAAAGCTTAGAGGCAAAAGCTCCTCTAAGGTGGCAACCTTATAATCATCCTGTGATTTAGCCATAATCACCTTGAATTTTTCAGGATTAACAAATTCCCTAAGCACCTGTCTACACACTCCACATGGTGATGTATAGTCTTTTATGTCCTGGTTTTCTTTACCGGCTATGATAGCAATCGCCTCAAAGCTGTTCTTATCCATAGTAATAGCTTTAAATATAGCTGTTCTCTCCGCGCAGTTACATGCCGGATAGGATGCGTTCTCCACATTACAGCCTGTTATAATATTCTCATCTGAAGTAAGTAATGCTGCACCCACCTTAAACTTAGAATAAGGCGCATAAGCCTTTTCTCTGGCCTCTAAGGCTGCACATATTAAGCTTTTGTACTTGCCACTATCTAATGTACCATTCATAGTCACACCTCCAAATAATACTCTATTACTAATTTAAAATAATTCCTGACACATTTCATTAAATCAATAGTTTAATCTCAGATTAGGACATCTCTACTACAGCTTTAAGACTACCATCATCTTTGCCCTGAATTTTGATATATGCACTATTATTTTCCTTCGCCATATATACATCCAAGGCTTCTCCTAATCTTGACTGACTCTTATATTCTACCCTGATTTTACTCACATTAGAATCAAGAGGTATATATTCGTCAGCAAGCTGAATATATTTGCCATTACTCATATGTCCATTATAATCTATATCTGATTTCTTAACTTTAACAGTATCTATAAGCTGAAACTCTGCAGGCACCTTAATCTTTCTACCTGGATTCTCTATAGGATACTTTTCTTCCACATCGTAGCCTGTGCTATCCTCTTCAGTAATTCTAATTGGCCTTCCTGTATCCAAATCAACCAATGTCCATATAGAATCCGCAGCTATGATTACTTCCCCCTGCTCATCCTCTACAATTACATTTCTAAGCCCCATAGATGATGTAAAATTATATGGCCATGTTTTCACAACCACATCCTCAAACATCTTTGGATACCTATTTATCTCAATATACCAATTAATTGCAAACCAGGTTCTCTTTGTCTTAAGTAAGTAATCAATCCCTTTTCCTATGGACTCTGAATTAATATTTACACAATCCTGCATTGCATTCATTATGCCGGCAAGTGTCATCCTGGAATTGGCATCAATATCTGAAAAAAGTATCTTCTTGTTGTATGTATACATGGTCTCCTCCGCTTTAATCTAAAAAATAACTAACTTTTATTGTATCACTTTTCCTTAGGACTTTGCAATACGGAAAGCAGACTTAAGCCCAAAGACAAAAGCATGCCTAACAAAGGTAAATAATTGGGACCAACCATAAAATATGAATGTACAAGTCCTAATACACCACCCACTATTACCGCTGTAAACCATATCATTTTATTTATCCTTCTCTTTCCATAGAACATTATAGATGTAAATAATGGAAATACTATTCCAGGAGAATACACTGAATATGCTCCTAGCAACAAATCAATTATATCTGATTTGGTAAGTGCAATAAGTAATGCTGCTATCCCCAATACACCTACTATTATTCTTACCTCTTTCACATTGTTTCTTTTTAGCAAATCGTGTTCAACTATGGTGGCTGCGTTTACTAAGCATGTATCTGCCGAAGAAATAAGCGTAGCCATAAGTGATAGACAAAGAAGTATGGCTAATGGTGTAGGAATAACCTTGTCCATAATATAAATCATTGGATTTTCACCATGCATCACCGGTATATTATATAATGTCCACATTCCAATCATAGTGACAACAAAGCCTACTATAGCCAGCGAAAACGCCGCTACAATTGTTGCTCTTTGAGCTGTTTTACCATCCTTAGACATTATGTTTCTAGATAAAATATCCGGACCTAAAAAATATGTTCCACCTGTTATAAAAAGCAAATTAACAAGCTCAAAATAACCAAAATTAGAATCTATAAGCTGTAAATTATTAAATATATCCTGATTGTTATCGTTCTTACATAAAAATAGATAAATAAAAGTGCCAAAGATACCAACTACTATCACCCCTGCCTGAAACATATCTGTCTTCACAACAGACAGCTGTCCACCAAGTATGGTATAAAGTATTACTACTATAGCAATTATGATAATCAATATATTCTCATTAACACCAACCACTACACTCTTAACAATTTTAGTAAGTGATACAATCTGTGCTCCTATGATTCCTATCCAGGATATGGCTATAATCAGGGACAACAATGCTTTTGCACCATTTCCCACTGTCTTATCAGCTATATCAGGCAAAGTTGTTGCGTCAAGCTCCCTAATCTTTTTAGACATTAATATTCCCTGAAGCAAAAGACCTATGGCTCCTACACCTAACCAGCAAAAGGCTGAAAAACCAATATCCCAAACCTTATCTGCTGTTCCAAGAGTAGCTGATGCACCTATCATAGATGCCATCAAAGAAAGATATACCGACCAAAAACCCTGAGATTTTCCAGCAACAGCAAAATCCTCAAAGGACTTTACTCTTTTAAAATCAAATATTGATATTGTAAATAAAATGATTACAAATAATATTATGCTATAAATCATAATGTCACCACTATTTCCTATAATACTCAACACACATTTTCTTTGTATTTAACACTGATTTATTATATAATGAAGTTGATTTAATTTCTACATATAAAGGAGAAAACTTATGGCAGAACAGTTATATACTATACCGGTAAATGATGCTTTTGAATCTGACTGCGAATGTCCTGTCTGTGCGATGATGACAGACTTAGAGAAAAACGCAGTTGAATATACTATGGGGCCAAGCTACATGGAGGATGACAACAGAGCTATGACTGACGAATTAGGCTTTTGCAGACATCATATTAAAATACTATATGGTGAGAAAAATCGTCTTGGTCTTGCACTTATGATGAAGACTCACACTGACAAGACTATAAAGGATCTTAAGGCTCTTAGCCAGAATAAGCCTGTAGCAGGAGGATTGTTCAAAAAAGCCGGGGCATCATCTGTTGGTGAATATATAAAAAAGCTTGAGGACAGCTGTTTTATCTGTGGTCGTATGGAAAAGATGATTGACAGATACATTGATACAATCTTCCACTTATGGAAAAAGGATAAGGATTTTAAAAATAAGGTAGCGGGCTGTAAGGGTTTTTGCACATACCACTATGGTCTCCTCTACGACTACGGCGCCAATAAGCTTTCCAAGGATGCTTACAGCGAATTTTTAGATATCCTTAACAAGGTTTATTTCGAAAACATGGAACGTGTAAATGGAGATATTAGTTGGTTTATCGATAAGTTTGACTATCGATTTAAGAATGAGCCATGGAAGAATTCAAAGGATGCTCTACCTAGAGGAATAATAAAGACTAACCACACTATGGTAGAACAATAACCATATATTAATATAGCAACAACTCAAAGAAACGAGGCAAAAGAAAATGTACAGTATAATGACTTCAGACGAAGCAATAGATTTGATTAAAGACGGTGATGTAATCTGCCTCAATTCCTTTCTTGGAATTGAGAATCCGGAAGAATTACATGAAGCTCTTTATCGCAAATATAGCAAAACAGGGGCTCCAAAGCATCTTACCATGGTATCTAGCGCAGGCTTTGGTGTATGGGATGAAAACAAAAACGCAGAGCAATATATAAAAGAAGGTGCCGTAGATAAGATTATCTGTGGACATTTTGGTGCTATGTTCAGCACCAAAAGACTGGTATTAGAGGATCGCTTTGAAGCATATAATCTTCCTTTAGGATGTATCTCCCATGCAATTCGTGCCCAAGCTGGTGGTATTCCGGGAGCTTTGTCAAAGGTTGGACTTGATATCTTTGTAGATCCGTCGGTAGATGGTCCTGGAATCAATAATATATCCAAGGATACATCTTTAGTTAAGCGAGTTGAGGTTGATGGGGAGGAATTCCTATACTACACTCTTCCAAAATTCAATGTAGCCCTTATCAAGGGAACCGCTGCAGACAAGAAAGGCAACATATCCTTTGACGATATGTATATGTCAGGTGACGCTTTATCTATATGCCAGGCAACAAAAGCAAACGGTGGTAAGGTAATAGTTCAGGTGGATAAGATTTTAAGTAATCCATCCAGACCACGTAACACTATTATTCCAGGATGTCTTGTTGATGCTATTGTAATAGTTAAGCCTGAGCCTAGACATGCTGCATATGAATCACTTACAGGTAGCTTTGACATCCCATATTCTCAGTGGCAGGATTGGAGTGAAATGCTTGAAAGCAGAACCTCAACCAAAAATTTTATCAATATTCCAGGAAATATCATAGGAAAACGTGCTGCTATGGAACTCCAACCGGATGACATCGTAAATATCGGCGTTGGAATTCCGGAAACAGTTACCAAATACGCAAGGGAAAACGGTATGCTTCAGAAAGTTACCTTAACCGTCGAGTCAGGTGGTGTTGGCGGTTTCCCAGCATCAGGCAAGGTTTTTGGTGCTGTTATTGGAGCAAACTCTATGTATGATATGGCAAACCAATTTGACCTTTATAATAATGGCGGACTTGATATCTGCTTTATGGGAGGTATGGAGGTTGATAAATTTGGAAATGTGAACGCGCACCGCGGTCCAGGTGCCTTCGCCGGAATCGGAGGGTTCGCAAATATCACCGCAAAAACTAAAACTGTGGTCTTCTGTTTAACCTTTAATGCAAAGGGACTTGATGTAGATGAACAAAATAACAAGGTTATAATAAAAAATAATGGTTCTATACCAAAATTCGTTGATAAAGTTAACAGCATCAGTTTTTCAGCAAAGCGAGCAATAGCAAATAAGCAAAAGGTTCTTTATGTTACTGAGCGATGCGTGTTTGAATTAACAGATAAGGGTCTTAGACTAATTGAGGTTTACCCTGGTGTAGATATAGAAAAGGATGTACTTAAACTTCTACCTTTTAAGGTTGAAGTTGATTCTATTCTTAATTATTAGAGAATAGCTTAAAAAAGATGGAACAAAAAAACTATTGTCGTACAAGCACAATACTTTTTGTTCCATCTTTTTTTCTGATACCAGTTTTATTAAATACCTAATATTGAAAAGCTTTCCTCTGTAAGGAAATTATCCTTTGCCCATGGTTCTGCTTCTAATAAAGCCTCCTCTAAGGCACCACCCTGTTTCTTCGCTTCCTTTAGCATCTTTTTCCAGGTTGCTTCTGTAATTACAGAACCACTGTAATAATCATACTCCGGAATACATTTTTCACACAAGCTCTTTAAACCAATCTCTCTAAACAAATCATCACGTATAAGTATTGAATGAGAATCAAAATGAGTCTGCTTATACCATTTACCCTTCTGAAATTCATGATAATCTGTTCCGTTTCTGTCTTCTTCCTTACAAAAATACTTCATAGCATACCTCGTAAATATAGAATTATTATTTAAACCATAGATAATATAGCATACTATTTTAAAAAATAAAATATAAAATTTTATAATTTTTTTCGCCTTCACTTCGTTTCGGCTCAGTAATATGCCTATTACACGATGTAACTACCCTGAGACATATTACTTCGCTTTCGCTTCGCTGCAGCTCAGTAAATGGCTTCGCCATATAGAAAACAGAAAGAAGACACGCTTTCGAGCTAGCTCGAGCGTGTCTTCTTTCTGTTTTCTGCATGTCTCAGGGTAGTTACATCATACCGCCCATTCCACCGCCCATGCCTGCTGGCATTGCTGGTGCATCTTCCTTAATGTCAGCTACTACTGACTCAGTTGTAAGCATAGTAGATGCAACTGAAGTTGCGTTCTGAAGAGCTGTTCTTGTAACCTTAACAGGATCGATAATTCCTGCCTCGATCATATTTACATACTCTTCCTTATATGCATCAAATCCGATACCTACCTCAGACTCCTTAATCTTGTTAATGATAACTGCTCCCTCAAGTCCTGCGTTTGCAGCAATGTGAGTAAGCGGTGCCTCCATAGCCTTACAAATAATCATAGCACCTGTCTTCTCATCTCCCTCAAGTGTATCTGCAAGCTCAGCTACTTTCTTAGTTGCGTGAATGTATGCTGAACCACCACCTGCAATGATACCTTCCTCAACTGCAGCTCTTGTTGCATTTAAAGCATCCTCCATACGAAGCTTAGACTCCTTCATCTCAGTCTCAGTAGCAGCACCAACTCTTATTACGGCAACACCACCTGCAAGCTTAGCAAGTCTCTCCTGAAGCTTCTCCTTGTCAAACTCTGATGTAGTCTCTGCAAGCTGATTCTTGATAAGGTTAACTCTAGCCTCTATATCAGCCTTAAGACCAAAGCCGTCTACGATAACTGTCTCTTCCTTACCAACCTTAACACTCTTAGCTCTACCAAGATTATCAAGTGTAGCATCCTTAAGGTCAAATCCAAGCTCATCAGAGATAACCTCTCCACCTGTAAGAATAGCTATATCCTTTAACATTTCCTTTCTTCTGTCGCCATAGCCTGGAGCCTTAACAGCAACCACTGAGAATGTACCACGAAGCTTATTTACAATAAGAGTAGTAAGAGCCTCACCCTCAACATCCTCAGCTATAATGAGAAGCTTTGAACCACTCTGTACAATCTGCTCAAGAAGTGGAAGAATATCCTGAATGTTTGAAATCTTCTTATCTGTTATTAAAATATATGGATTCTCAAGCTCAGCAACCATCTTCTCCATATCAGTTGCCATATAAGCTGAAACATATCCTCTGTCAAACTGCATACCCTCTACAAGATCAAGCTCAGTCTTCATAGTCTTAGATTCCTCGATGGTAATAACGCCATCCTTAGAAACCTTCTCCATAGCCTCTGCTACCATCTCACCAACTGTATCATCTCCAGCTGAAATAGATGCGACTCTTGCAATCTGCTCCTTGCCATTTATGCTCTGACTCATACCTGAAATTGCATCAACTGCTACATCACAAGCCTTCTTCATACCCTTTCTAAGAACAATAGGGTTTGCACCTGCTGCAAGATTCTTCATACCCTCGTTAATCATAGCCTGAGCCAAAACTGTTGCTGTAGTAGTACCATCACCGGCTACATCGTTAGTCTTAGTTGCTACTTCCTTAACAATTTGAGCACCCATATCCTCGAATGCATCCTCAAGAGTAATCTCCTTTGCGATTGTAACTCCATCATTTGTTATAAGTGGTGTACCAAATGACTTAGCAAGAACAACATTTCTTCCCTTAGGTCCGATTGTAACTCTTACTGTGTCTGCTAACTTATTTACGCCTGCTTCAAGAGCCTTTCTAGCCTCAGCTCCATACTTAATTTCCTTTGCCATTTTAATGCCTCCTAGTTATAAATCATATTAATAATTGAAATACTATGTATTTTCAACAAACAATCATTCAAAAAAATCTTACTCTACTATAGCAAGAATATCTGACTGCTTAACAACGATAAACTCCTCATCCTCAAGCTTAACTTCCATACCGGCATACTTAGAATAAATTACCTTATCGCCTACCTTAACCTCCATAGGTACCTTTTGACCATCTACGATAATTCCAGGACCAACTGCAACTACCTCAGCATACTGTGGCTTCTCCTTAGCCTGACCTGCAAGGATAATTCCTGACTTAGTAGTCTCCTCAACTGCTGACTCCTTTAATACAACTCTTTCGCCCAAAGGTGATAACTTCATAATATATTCCTCCTTAATCAATAATATCTTTTTTATTTTTAGCACTCACTACGTCCGAGTGCTAACATAAGTATATTGTATACTTTTTTTTATAAAAATCAACCCTATTTTTAACATTTAACAATTTAGTCACAAACAGGTCAATTTACTAAACAATTGGTTATTTACCAAGCCCTTTTTCTCTTCCATAAAAAAACAAGTATTGCTGAGCATATCCAGCTAATGCCCCGTATTTTTCCATGGCATATGCCTCTATAACCTTTTTATCCTGAGGCCCTTCGAAATACATATATTCCATAATCCTCTTCATCCATACATCAACCGGAAAAGTATCTGCAAATCCAAGGCCAAAAAGTAGCACACAATTAGCTACCTTCTCTCCTACACCCTTTATAGTCATAAGAGTTTGCCTTGCCTCAGATACATCCATAGATAAAAGTTTATCCTTTGAAATCTCATCAGAAGCAACCATTTCCACTGCACGTTTTATATAAGGTGCCCTAAAACCAACCTTACATTCTCTTAATTCTTCTTCAGAAACAGATGACAGCTGCTCTACTGTAGGAAAAGCATAGACACTCCTACCATCACTTAGCTCTATTTTATTGCCGTACCTTTCAGATATAAGATGTACAATTTGTTTAATATGTGGAATCTGCTTATTCTGAGAAATAATAAATGAAATTAAAGTCTCGAAGAAATCCTGTTTTAAAATTCTTATACCCGGTTTAGCTTCAATGGCATCTCTAAGTCTTGAATCAATGGATAATATATCCTGTTTTATCTTACCATAGTCAGTTTCTATATCAAAATACTTCTTCCATATACAATCGTATTCTTCCATAGATGTATTATAAAGAGTTAACACATCCCCCTGCTGAGCTACCATAAGATATTTTCCATAAGCCATTAGCTCATATTTTTTATCACCTAATTTTGTGAAATGAAAGCATTGTCCACATTCTAAGATTTCTTCTATATCAAAATCCCGTAATCCATCAATTATTAAATCTTTATCTTTACTGTATATATTCATATTCTTTTCCTGATTAATTTATTACACTATATGCTTTACCTTAAAAATAATCCGGCAAAAGTTTACCGGATTATTTATCTTCTCTAACAATCAAAAGATAACAATGTATTTAGGCCATAGTTTCTACTGTCACAGCCACTTCTTCCTCTGGGCTTTCCTCAGTTTCCTTGGCCAGTCTTATATTTTCTAAACACATATCGAAGTTAACGCCTCTCTTCTCAACATATCTATCTGAATTAGCCTTCTTAGGATAGTGTTCATTTAAAAATGCTCTATAATCATGAAGCTTGCCTTCATATATTACCTCTGGCTCAGTCCAAACTCTAAAATCCTCTGGTCTAACAAGACCAGGCTTCTTATCAAAAAGCTTAACTCCTGCTTTAGACAGAACATAATATACGAACTGTGAACAGAAATAATTATACTCTCTCTCAACAGCCTTGTTTATCATAACACCGAAGATACCAATATAGTTATAACCGTAGAAATTCTTGTTATCCTTAAACTTTTGAAGTATCTTATTTATCTTATCCAGCTGATTCTGAGTCACCCATATACGCATTATCTTACAGGTAGTACCAACATCTCTTCCAAACACTCCTGTTGTAATATCCTCAGTGATAAAGCCACAGTTAAAAGGATTTCTAAGCTTCTTCCTAGCAAAGCTATACATCTCATTTAGCTCAATATCTAAAGCTAAAGACGTATGAGCGTAAGGTTCCTTTGTCCACATCTTTATCATTTGTGACGGAAACGTTGATGTTTTTGAAACCATTACATAAACGCATCTATTTTTGAGGTATTTTCTCTTCTTATTAAGTTTTTTTATATTCTTATTCTTAGAGTTTTTATTACTCATTCAAGATGCTCCTATAATAATTATTTGTTATTATATTTCTTAATATCTTCTTTTAGAAGCTCCTTAACATTAAGAGCCTCCTCCTTAAGTCGTGTATGTGTTGTTTTAGATGTAATAACCTCACCTAAAAGCTTAGCTGAATCTTCGAATTTCTTAAGCTTTCTGGCCAACTCTGCCATAAGATATTTTACCGTATTCTCATCCATTCCTGCAATTGGTAATGTTTCGTTGGCAAGAGCTTCCACAAAACAATTATATGCGTTAGTAATACATTCCATCTCTTCAGCATACAGCTGCTTTATACCTGTATCCTTAGGGTCTAAGGACAATCTTTTTCCTCTGATAACCCATGCCATCTTAAGACAGGTATATGCTTTTTCACTATTTTTAGCCTTCTTAATAACAGATGTAACCAACGCCAGTTTATATCTTAATATAGCATCATCATAGGAGAATACATCCATACTATTATCTATACCGCTAAAATTATCACCAATCTGTGTCTTGATGTCTTTCATCTGTCTTACACTTAGCTTTCCAAAGTATCTTGTGACAGAAGAATATCCACACTTATCACAGGTTATAACATCATATTTATTAGCATCGCATACTTCGTAAACCGGTCTAAGGTCAGTATCCTTCTCAAGTAGCTTAAGTTTTCCGGCTCTTACACATTTTGTTTTAAATTCAAGGTCACATACCGGACATATAAATCTTTTGTCAAAAAGAATATCCTCCTCTTTTTTTTCAGGAGCCTTTTTCTTCTCGAGCTCATTAATATCTCTAACGGAAGATCTCTTATCCTCCATTAAGCTTGCCTCAGCATATTTACCCAGACCAAATTTTTCTAAACCAGAAAACAACCCCATACGCGTCCTCCTAGCTTGGCTTGTAAGAACTCTTAAGTGAAACGATTCTATTAAACACAAGCTTGTCATCTGTGGTATCCTTAACGTCTACACAGAAGAATCCATGTCTTAAAAACTGGAAGGAATCTCCCTTATTTGCATCCTTAAATGCAGCCTCCAGCTTACAGTTACTCAATACAGTAAGTGAATTTGGATTGAAATTAAGAGTTCCATCCTCATTTAACTTACCCTTCTCCTCATCGATAAGATTCTCATATAATCTTACCTCCGCATCAATAGCACTCTCTGCTGATACCCAGTGGATAGTACCTTTAACCTTACGTCCCTCAAAGCCTGAGCCACTTCTTGTCTCAGGATCATAGGTACAGTGAATCTCAGTTATATTGCCATCTGCATCCTTCTTATAATCAACACATTTAACAAAGTAAGCTCCTTTAAGTCTTACCTCATTACCTGGGAATAATCTAAAATACTTCTTAGGTGGCTCCTCCATAAAGTCTTCTCTCTCAATATAAAGCTCACGGCTAAACGCAACCTTTCTAGTACCTGCCTCAGGAACATCCTGATTGTTATCAATGTCAAAATACTCAACCTGTCCCTCTGGATAGTTATCGATAATAAGCTTAATAGGATCAAGAACAGCCATCATACGATTAGCCTTAAGCTTTAAGTCCTCTCTTAAGCAGTACTCAAGCATAGCGTAATCTGATGTACTATGAGCCTTAGCAACACCTGAAAGCTCCATAAACATCTTGATAGACTCCGGTGTAAATCCTCTTCTTCTAAGAGCTGAAAGTGATACAAGTCTAGGATCATCCCATCCGTCAACTACACCATCCTCAACAAGCTTCTTAATATATCTCTTACCTGTAACTACGTCCTTTAAGTAAAGCTTTGCAAACTCTATCTGTCTAGGTGGATTCTCATACTCTAACTCTGTAACAACCCAATCATAAAGAGGTCTATGATCCTCAAACTCTAAGGTACATATTGAGTGTGTGATGCCCTCGATAGCATCCTCTATAGGATGTGCAAAGTCGTACATAGGATAAATACACCACTTATCACCTGTATTGTGATGAGTCATTCTAGCAATACGGTAGATAACAGGGTCTCTCATATTAATGTTACCACTTGCCATATCTATATTTGCTCTGAGCACCTTTGACCCATCTGGAAACTCACCATTCTTCATAGCCTCGAAGAGTGCAAGATTCTCCTCTACACTTCTATCTCTGTAAGGACTATTCTTACCTGGAGTATTAAAGTCACCTCTATACTCTCTAATTTCCTCTGCTGTAAGGTCACATACATATGCCTTACCCTTCTTTATAAGCTTAACAGCTCCCTCATACATCTGATCAAAATAATCTGATGCAAAGTATACCTTATCTCCAAAGTCAGCTCCAAGCCACTTAATATCCTCAGTAATAGAGTTAACGAACTCAGTCTTCTCCTTAGTAGGATTAGTATCATCAAATCTAAAGTTAAATGTACCACCATATTGCTTAGCTAATCCATAATTCAATAATATGGACTTAGCATGTCCAATATGCAAATATCCGTTAGGCTCTGGTGGGAATCTGGTAACTACTTTAGTATATCTTCCCTCTCTTAAGTCCTTATCTATCTCCTGCTCAATAAAATTCCTTGAAATAACTTCGCCTTCCATTAATCAAAAGCCTCCCTTAACAACCATATACACAAACCGCAGTCTATAAGAGCACAGTTTGTGTATATTATACTTCATTTTTTTAATTATAGCACTATAAATTTTAATTATTTTACTAATTATTATCATCAGAGAATGCGCTATCCATATTTGCGTCATAGTTCTCCTTGATTCTGTTATTTATGTCCTCTGACTGCTTTGCGTAGTCAACATCTTCAATCTGTGGTATTTCCATAACAGGCTGAGCTACTTCAGCGTTAGCAACAGCTTCTGTACTTGCCTGCTCAACAGGGGCCACCATAGCTGCATCTATAGCTTCATTGATAGCGCTCATCTCTGGCGCTACTTCAGTAATCTCTGTAGCAGCCATCTCTGGCACAGCATCCTTGCCTCCATCAAACAAGTCTACATCATCCATAATGCTCTTGTTTTTCTTGGACTTTTTATCAGGCATCTCGGTTCCTGCAAGCTGATGAACCATACTCTCTGCCTGCTCAAGGTCATCTTTGAGATTCTTATTCTTACAGCCTAAGCATATAGCTACTATAATAAATATAAGCAGTAATGCTCCTGTTCCTATCAAGAAGTACATCAAAACTTCCTTAGTAAAAAATCCCTCATCCTTTGCAGGGATAGTTGTGACCTGTGTAGGAGTTGCATCCTCAGGTGTTGCATCCTCAGGTGTTGCCTCTACAATTTCTTCTTTTACTATCTGAACAGGATTATATCTCATAAAGGTATCCTCCTGAACATCGTAGTTATAAAATCCTGCATCTCCGGATATATTCATGGCATAAACCAAGTATATCTTTAATTGAGCGCCTGTTTCTTCGTTAATCAGGCTTGCGTCAGGCTCATAGGCAGTAACCTTATTTCCATTGATAGTCAGTGTTGTCTCTATATAATTCTCTGGAACCTGAACACCTTCCGGAACATCTAATATTACATATCTATTATATCTTGAAGAGTATTCCTGATACTTTACAAAACAGTTTTTATCCTCAAGATACATATACCATTGATAATCTTCATCGCTTACTTCTTCTGTATCTTCCTGATTCTTACTTGCACTATTGCTCTCAGGATTCTCAGGTACTAACGGGCACACATAAAGCTTCTTGTTAGGTGCCTTATATGCAAGCACTTCCCACTTCTCATATTTAAGTGTTGTAGATGTAAATCCTTCCAATGGCTCTATGGCATCTTCGTAATCAACAAATGCATATCTTTCTCCATCAATTTCAGTGAAAGGAGTACCAACATCCTCTCCTACCATTACATGGATATCGTAATATCTAACGTCACCATTTTCAGCAGTAACTGAAACCTGTACAAGATTCTCTCCTGGCTCTAAATCATTAGCTCCCCACACACTTACTACCGCATTACTGTCATCAGCTGAAGCACTAACTGTAAGCTTTGTTACATCCTCATTAACCTGAGCAGTATAATTATTTGTATATGGTGAAAACTCTGGTGTAAGAGTTCCCGGATTTATACTAAGTGATGATAACAAGGTATTATCTGAGCCATCCTTCTTGTTATCCTCTGACTGCGTTGTAGTAGCTTGAGTTGTAGAATTGTTATTACTGCTTGGCGCCTGTGTTGAAGGAGCCTCTGTTGTAGCAGACTTATCAACAATTGTTACACTGGCCCCCTGAGGAGAAACACCAAGATCTGCCTCTGTAACTATATCCATTCCTGCTCCGGATACACTAAAGCTGGCTGTTCCGGCACCAGTAGCCGTAAATGTAGCACTATTTGAACCATTACCCATAGCACTGATAACTCCACTGCTTCCTATACCTCCACCGGCATATGACACCGGACCTGACCAGCTAAGCTGAAAATCTGCCGCAAAGGAACCGGAGTAGCTGTAAGATACCGTAACAGTTATAGAATCACCTACATTTACCTGACTAGATGAAACACTGATGTACAGTGTAATATTTTCCGCATGAACTACAGGAGCACTCATACCTATACAAAGTACAGACATAAGAAGTAGTACTATATATTTTTTTAACTTATTCTTCACTTTTTTACCTCCACTTATAAGCTACTGTATTGACTCAAGACCCATAATGTGTCTTTGAACCTTTACAATATCCTTATAGTTAATTGTTCCGTCTTTATTTATATCAGCAATCTGCTTTGCCTGGTCTGTTTTTTGTTCAAGACCCATAATTATTCTCTGCATCTTTACGATATCTTTATAGTTTATTGTTCCATCTCCATTCATATCCCCCATAGTAGTTCCTGTTGGTGTTGAAGGAGTGGTTGGATTTGAAGTTGCTGCACCTCTGTTAACAGTAAGCGTATAGGTTCTAGTGCTACCATTTTGAGCTGTCACAACTATATCTATAGAATTAGTTCCCTCTGCAAGACTAATGGTTCCTGTACCTGAAACCCTTGCATATCTACTAACTGGTGAAGCAGAAATATTAATGCTGGTTATAGATCCAGACACATTTAAAGTGTAGTCTGTTGTCATATTAACATCAAAGCCTGGTGTAAGAACATATCCATCCACACTAAGTGATGCCAACCAATTGTTAGGGTTACCTGCGTCGGCAGGCTTAGAAACAGCATTTCCAGGCATATTAGTATATACCGGAATCTCAAATACCAAGGAGGTATTCAACAGGTTATTATTCTTATAAGCATTATATACTGTGAGCGCCTCTGTAGAAGGAGCCTGTACATTAGTCATATACTGATGACTGAACAAACAGCTTGTATTAGTAACATTGAACTTCTGTGTATACAAGGTGTCCTGATTAACATTTATATAAGATGTTCCAAGGAACTGTGCACCACCAACTATTGATTTGTAAGGTGTATTCCATGGTCTTCCGTAAGAACCACCCTCTGTAGCAGCCCACTGTAAGCCCTTAGTTGCCGCGTCTGCACCGTCATAAGCACCGATGTTATAAAAGTTGTAAATACCAGGATAGCTTGTACTATTACCAAAGGCACATACATTTCCGCTAGAACCCATCTCCTGCTTAATTCGTGATGCAATGTGATAAGGGCTGACTCCGGTTGCCTTAGCAGCTTCCATAATAAGCTGGGCATATGTAAGTGTCTCTCCTGTAGGAACTGTATGAGCCATAAAGGTTCCACTAAGTATAGCTTCTACACCAGCCTCTGTCTGCATACCTTCAACATATGACAAGCTCTCAAATACAAATATATATCCATCGTACATATATGTACGTGGGTCCAAATAGTACGCTATCAGCTCATCTGATGCTGCATACCAGGTAGAGCCATCCTGTGGATACCATGTATCATTCTTGTAATTATAATATCTGTCGTAGGTTATATTTCTCCAGCTATATCTTGGTAGGGATGATGTACCCTGCACTAAATTCTTAGCTACAGAACTTGTGTTAACCTCCCCTCCAACAACAGTACTCCAATCAAGTCCTGTGTGAACAGCAACAAACTCCCATGTTGGGTATTTAGCGTGTAGCTCTCTAAGCATAACCTTATAGCTTTCAGGAAATCCTTGATTTGCAAGCTTTGTCTCAAAATCTGCATCAGCTGAAGGCGTGTTGTTAGAATCTGCTGAATCAAGGCGTATATATGCTGATGAAGCATAACCTGTGTAGCTTTGACCACTTCTTGATATGGTAATCTTATACCATCCGGAATTAGTGGTATCCTCTACTACAACCTTCTCTCCACCCATCATATGAATTTCATACCCATTCACATCTTTACATATACTTCCTTCCGGAGTCTCTCTCAATCTAACATAGTCTCCGGTAATGGTTCCCGTCTGAGCTGCACTACTTCGCATATCATAGCCCCATGGACCAAGCAGTGAGATTATCATAGAAATCATAATCATCACATATGTAACTTTCTTTATAGCTCTCATTATTTCATCTCCAATATATTAAATAATTAAAATGTCAACTAATTTATGTAAACTAAAGCCTAGTTATACCCTTAAATTATAACACAATATATTGTGGGATGCACTATTTTTTTACAAATTTCCACGTATTTCACAATATTTACATACTATTCTGCAATATAATATAAAAACACAACAAAAAAGGAACAACGATTACGTTGTTCCTAAGCTGCCAACGGGAATCGAACCCGTGACCTCCGCACTACCAATGCGACGCTCTACCGACTGAGCCATGGCAGCAACCTATATATGCAATTTTTGCACAAGTTAGATATTACTTTATTTTGTGTCTTATGTCAAGAACAAAGATAACCTACTTTGTTAGTTTTGCTCTTATTCTCTGAAGAGCATTATTAACAGATTTTTCTGTCTTTCCAAGTTTTTTTCCTATATCAGCATAAGAAAGACCATCCAGATAAAGATTAAGAACTTCTATCTCAAGCTTACTAAGTCTCTCCTTAACAGAGTCCATAAGCTCCTTCTCATTTTCTTTATCTAACATCCTCTTTTCAGGATTAGTCTTTACACCATCATCAACAAATAAATCCTCCATACTATTACCGTCCTCGTCAACTCTGGCATATATAGAAATATACTGATTAAGTGGAATATGCTTTTTTCTATTAGATGCTGTAATTGCAGACTTAATCTGATTTTTAACGCAAAGTGTGGCAAAGGTTGAAAATACTGCACCCTTTTCTCCTGAGTAATCTCTTATAGCCTTGAATAAGCCTATCATTCCTTCCTGGTACAAATCCTCTGTTTCAGCACCAATCAGGTACATAGTTCTCATCTCTTTTTTTACTATAGGAGAATACTTTTTAATCATATACTCCATAGCTTCATTGTCCTTGCCATCTATTAGTTCGAGTATTTCGTTATCAGTCATTTTATTATAATCTAATGACATACTTTCCCCTTTACTATTTCTTACCAAGTCTCTGTCTAACAACCTCGTAGGCAAGTACTCCCGCTGCAACAGATGCATTAAGGGAATCAATATCTCCCTTCATAGGAATAGATACCACGTAATCACACTTCTCCTTTACAAGTCTGCTTACTCCACTGCCCTCATTACCAATTACAAGACCTATTGAACCGGTAAGATTACAATCATACATTACCTGACCATCCATATCTGCACAGGCAAACCACATACCTCTCTCTTTGAGCTCCTCAATAGTCTTAGCTATGTTAGTTACCTTAGCAACCGGTGTATAGTTTATAGCTCCAGCAGAAGCTTTAACTACAGTAGCAGTAAGTCCTACTGCTCTTCTCTTAGGAATGATAACACCATGTGCACCGCAAAGGTTTGCGGTTCTTATTATAGCTCCAAGGTTATGAGGGTCCTCAAGCTCATCAAGTATAAATACAAATGGAGCTTCTCCCTTTTCCTCAGCCTTGGCAAATATATCTTCTATATCAGCATACTCATAGGCTGAACAAATTGCCATAACACCCTGATGCTTCTTAGTTGATGACATCTGGTCAATTTTTTCCTTGCTTACAAAGTTTACTATTACGTCCTTTTTCTTAGCATCTCTTAAAATAGAGCTTATAACTCCATCTCTAAGTCCATCCTGAAGATAAAGCTTATCTACAGTTTTGCCAGAACGAAATGCTTCAAGAACTGCATTTCTGCCTTCTATAATATGCTCATTTTCATTCTGATTATTCTTATTAATATCCTTTTGATTATCCATATCTGTCTGTTTGATTATATGGGACTGGGTCTCCATATCCTTTCACTTATTTATATAATGTACTTAATCTACTACAAACCATCTCACTTGATTTATAAAACAATACATTTATCTAATTATTTATTGATGCTTTCAGCCAGCTTCTCCACCATATTTCTCAGTTCTTCATTTTCAGCTTTAAGCTGTTTAATATCATTTAATACAGGGTCTGGAAGATGAACCTGATCCAGGTCAAGTCTAGGAATCTTAACATTCTCCTGCTTAACCACTCTTCCCGGAACACCTACAACTGTGGAGTTTGGTGGAACCTCTGATAAAACCACAGAGCCTGCACCAATCTTGGAATTCTCTCCAACTGTAAATGAACCTATAACCTTAGCACCTGCGCTTATCATAACATTATCGCAGATGGTAGGGTGACGCTTGCCGGTCTCCTTACCTGTACCGCCTAAGGTTACTCCCTGATATATAGTTACATTGTCACCGATTATAGTTGTTTCACCGATTATAACACCGTGACCATGGTCGATGAAAAAGCCCTCACCAATGGTTGCACCCGGGTGAATCTCTATACCAGTCTTACGAGCAGTTTTCTGGGATATATATCTTGCTAGAAAATACCTCTTTTTTAAGAAATGCTTATGAGCCCTACGATAGTTATATATTGCTCTAAAGCTTGGGTACAAAAGAACCTCAAGATTATTCTTAATAGCAGGATCTCGCTCCTTAATAACCTTTGACTGCTCCTTATAATATTTAAACCATGACATAATAATCACCTACTTTATATTGTATTAGAATTTCTTTAGTAATTATTATTTATTCTCATACATATCTATCATTCTATCCACGAAAGAATTAAGCTTAGCCATATCACCCTTAAGGTACAGATATCCAAATAAAGCTTCGAGTCCTGTAGCCTTACGATACTCACCCATAGTGGCATTCTTAGCCTTAGAATGTGTTGTAGCATTACGACCACGCTTATATATATCCATCTCATCTTCGGTCAGTTCATCCATAATACTATCTATGAACTGAGCCTGATTTACTGCCTTAACAATATTACACACATCCTTGTGATACTTATAGGTTTGCTTGTTAGAATTCTTTACGTAGTAGGTCTTAACAAGTAAATCCAAGGCACTGTCACCAATATAAGCTAATGCAAGTGGTGAATACTGATATGCTTCCTTCTCGGACATATTTGATTGATTAATGTTTTCTTCTAATTTTAAGCTCTCTTCCATTAAGCTCTCTTCCACCTTACGCCTTCTCTTGTATCCTCTAAGATAATACCCTTCTCTGTGAGAAGATTTCTAATCTCATCTGCTCTGGCAAAGTTCTTAGCCTTTCTGGCATCCTGTCTCTCCTGAATAAGGTTCTCAATCTCCTCATCAAGAAGTCCTTTTTCCTCCTTAATGATAATACCAAGAATATCACTTAATAACTCAAGTGTACTGTATGCCTTAGCAGCAAACTCCTTAGTTGTATCATCACTAACAGATGTATTAATAAGCTTAACTAACTCAAATATAATAGAAATAGAATCTGCTGTATTAAGGTCATCCTCCATAGCAGCCTCGTATCTCTTAACCAACTCATCCATAGCAGCTACATTTGAAACCTCAGCATCAGTCATAGCACCTTCAGCACCTGAACCCATAACCTCCTCAAGACGTGATGCAGCTGTCTTAATTCTATCCAAACCATTCTTTGATGACTCTACAAGCTCAGCTGAGAAGTTAAGTGGACTTCTGTAATGAGCTGAAAGCATAAAGAATCTTATAACCTGTAAATCATACTTCTCACCGATTTCTCTAACTGTGAAGAAGTTGCCAAGAGACTTAGACATCTTCTCATTGTCAATCTTAAGGAAACCGTTATGCATCCAATATCTAGCGAACTCTGCATCATTTGCAGCCTCACTCTGTGCTATCTCATTCTCGTGGTGTGGGAATACAAGGTCCTCTCCACCAGCATGAATGTCAATAACATCTCCGATGTACTTCTTAGACATAACTGAACACTCTAAGTGCCAGCCTGGTCTACCATCTCCCCAAGGTGATGGCCATGAAGGCTCGCCCTCCTTCTTAGGCTTCCAAAGAACGAAGTCAAGTGCATCCTCCTTCTCGTCCTGTCCTGAAACCTTAAGTTCTCTGTTACCAGCACGAAGGTCATCTAGGTTCTTCTTTGAAAGCTTACCGTAGTCTGAGAACTTTCTGGTTCTGAAATAAACAGTACCATTTACCTCGTAAGCATACTCCTTCTTAATAAGAGTCTGAACCATAGCTATCATATCATCGATTTCCTCAGTTGCCTTAGGATGTGTTGTAGCCTCCTTAACATTAAGTGATGCCATATCCTTCTTACACTCTTCGATAAATCTCTCTGATATAACCTTTGAATCAACGCCCTCAGCGTTTGCCTTCTTGATAATCTTGTCATCTACATCAGTAAAGTTAGATACATAGTTAACCTCATAGCCCTTGTACTCAAAGTATCTTCTGAGAGTATCGAATACTATCATAGGTCTTGCATTACCGATGTGAATATAATCATAAACTGTAGGTCCACATACATAGATACCTACCTTACCTTCATTTATAGGAGTGAAATCATCCTTCTTCTTAGTTAAAGTATTAAAAATTTTCATCTTAATCTACCTGTACGTTTAAAACGCAATCCTTTCGAAATATAGTTATTATATACAGTCATCCCACTATAAAATAACCTTATTATAAGATATTCTAAAGAAGTTCCTTTGTCAACAAGATTATATAGCTAAAAGTATAGTAAATCTTCAGAATATTCCTTTACTAATCTTAATTTTTATACAAACTTCTCTATATCATTTCATATTGTCTTTTTATACGAGTATGTCCATAATACTCTCCACTTTCTCGATAGAAATGATACAATTCTGACATATCACTTACAGCAATCAATCCTTGTGGATATGGCTCACCTAAATAATTCATAAGTGACCAAAATTTGTAAGACTGTGTATAATTTACTGGAATTGCTGTTTTCCACTGTAGTACATAATCACTGTATTTCATCAATAATTTTGTACTTTTGTCAATTACATATATTCCATCCTTTTCTACTGTAATTTGTTGAGAAGAATCTATATATGCTATTTTCTCACCACCAATATATACATTGTGTTCAATGACTGCATATTTTATGAACAACTTAGTTTCGTGTATATCTCCCCGCGAATAACCGTATTCAACAGTACCATATATGTAGCCCATATATTCTTTAGCGCAATCATCATAAATCAATATCTTTTCTTCGCCTATATCTAACACACAACTATAATTATTTCCTGCTTTTTCTTTTAGAATTTTTTCGAACTCAAAAACTGATTCAATCTGCTTATTCTTATCGAAATGGGTTAAAATTACTGATATATTATTGCAATGTATATATTTAAAAAAATTACCGATTTTTTCCATCTGATTATTCTCCATTCTTTATACCTTACCTTCTAACCTCTTCTTTTTAATATATTTTCACAATAAGGACAGCCATCAATCTCACTTGCCGCAAAATACATTTTTCTACATGTGTTACAATCCTTCTTATATACTAATCCTCTCCAATAATGGTATTCCGTAAATATAGAATCATCTTGCAATTCCTGATAAGAACCACTATATGGAATTAATGCATATCTATTATTATCTTTATCGTAGTCCTTAATAAGACATTCTTTTACAATACTTAGTTCAAATCAATATGTATTTTGTTCTCTATTATTGTTCTAAAGTTAGTATGGTTCATCATATGATTTTTACCATACAAACTAACAGCATCTCCTCCATTTATCATACTTTCGTAGTTCTCTTTAAATTTTGGCTTTACATCCTCATCCAAATTATCATAATATCTTTGTGCTGCTTCTTGAGCTTGTTCTAAAGAACTATAATTTAAAACAAAATCTATATCTATAACATATCCTTTGGGCGGGTAAAAACCTTGAACAACAACTTTTCTTACATAATCATCTAAATTATTTTCACATTCTCCAACAATAGGCATAAAATTATTGTCTAGCCAATCGGTAAATTCTTCAATTACCACATCCCACCACTCTTTTTTTGCAATATCCCAATGTAATTTCCCTTCAGGGACATTGCACTGGTGTGTATTTATACAAAAACAAACTCTTTTAGTTTTGTGATTTATTATGGCAAATTCTCCATAAAATGTAACACTTCTGTCAGATATATTACTCCAGCTCGTATAAAAACGCACCCTGAAAATCAAAGTATTTGTCTTTTTAGTAAGCCAATGCTTTGATTTGGAATAACTCCAACCCTTGCCAATGTACATCTCTGCTATTTTAAAACATACATTATCAAACGCCTCTTTAGAATTCATACTTTACCTCCTTATCCTTAATAATACGTTATCAACTCTAAATTAATCAGACATTGCACTTTTCTTTAGTTCTTCTTGTTCCTCGTTATTATCTCTAAGCAAATTCGAGAATAAAAATCTATCAGACCTATAACTATTATGTCGTATACTATCAACAAGCTCATCTAAATAACTAGGATTAATATCATATTGATTAAACTCTTCCTCTGATATTTCATAATACATATCATAATATGCATAATTTGGAACACAAATCACCAACATATATTTATCTATATTATTACAGTAACCTATTTTATAAAAATTTCTATCACTTACCTTCTCTTTCAATAATTTCATAAATAACATATCCTTACATTTTTCATCAATTTCTTCTAGAGAGTAATAACGATGACTGAAACACACTTCAAATCCCTCATCAGACAAATCATATTCCTCTAAATGTTTACTAAAGCGCAGCATCAAAGAACATGCATATATTATTCCTCTCAATGTAAATGGTCCATTAAATGTTGTTTGCATATACCTATCATCAGTTTGATAAAGAAACCAACTACCATTTCTTTTGAAGCATCCTCCATGTTCAAAATTACAAACCAACTCACCAACATGAAAATAACTTAAATCAACATTATGTTCCTTTGCCTTCGCTTCAATAATATCTCTTATTATCTTTATCTCTTCATCCATCTGCCTAATCTATTCCTCCATAATATTTCCTAATATAACACTCCCTTAAACCAACCATACATAAATCCATATGACATAGATGTATCTGACTCCGGAACCAGACAGGTAACCCTATTTATAGGCATTTTACCTATCAACATCCAGTCCCTATGCATTTTGCCACCATATTCATAATGCGCATATCTGTACCATCTTTCAAAGATATTTATGGAGCAGGTACATTTCTTAACCGGAAGTGTTATCCAGTATAGGTTATCCTTCTTAAGCCTTTTCACCTTGTTCAATATCACAATATTATTGATAATTCTCTCCACAAATGATACCCCAACTATAACTGTAACAAATGTGGCAAGTGTAATATTAGGAGCAACATCACTAGCCTTTGAATTCTCCAAATAAAGTATTACATATATAAATATCCACACAATAGCCATAGTCAATATAGACTTAGCAATTACAGATTTTGCTTTTTTCTTTATAACACCAAGTGCTGCTTCCTTTTGGTTATCATTCATTAACATCAGATTTGTGTTATTCATTCTTCTAACCTTTCTATATGAAAATGAGAGTCCACCCTAAGGTAAACTCTCATTTATTATATCACATTATATTAAAAGTCCAAGTATCTCATTGCTTCTTGCCACAAATGCAGTCATAGCCTCCGGACTAAGTGGCTTGTTAGCAAGTACAGCTAAATCATAGAGCTGACAGCAAATCTTGTCTGCATGCTCGCCCTCTGGATTATCAAGAACATACTTAACAAGCTTGTTAGATGCGTTAAGGACTAAAGTCTCACCCTCACCACCAAACATAGCCATATCCATAGGACCGCCCATGCTGTAGGCCTTCATCATCTCTATCATACGTCTTTGCTCCTCTGAGAGAGTAAGCATAGATGATATTGCCTCATTCTTAAGGTTCTCAACCTTAACATTAAGCTTATCATTACCGGTTGCCTTCTTAAACTTCTCTGAAAGCTTATCAGTATACTCCTTAATTAAGTCCTCTGAAAGTGCCTCTCCTACAAAGTTATCTGAAAGATCAGCATCTATACGAAGGAACTTAACATTCTCATTCTTTGACTCAAGGTGAGTGATGTATGGATTGTCAATGTTGTGTACAAGGTACACAGCGTCCATGCCCTCCTCCTTGAACATATTTATATACTGTGACTGAGCCTGCTCGTCTGATACATAGAATACCTTGTTCTCATACTTTTCCTTACCTGCCTCAAGGTACTCAGGAAGTGTAAGGTACTTGCCTTCAAGATTCTTAAAGAGCATATAATCAGTCATCTTCTCACAGAACTTATCATCCTTCAAGCAACCAAACTTGATAAATGGACTAAGGTCATCCCAGTACTTCTCGTAGTTTTCCTTATCTGTCTTGCACATACCGGAAAGCTTATCAGCCACCTTCTTAGTAATGTAGTCAGATATCTTCTTAACAAAACCATCGTTCTGAAGTGCACTTCTTGAAACATTAAGTGGAAGGTCTGGACAGTCGATTACACCCTTAAGAAGGAGTAAGAACTCTGGAATTACCTCCTTAATGTTATCAGCTATAAATACCTGATTATTATAAAGCTTTATAGTTCCCTCAAGCTGGTCATACTGTGTATTAATCTTAGGGAAGTAAAGAATACCCTTTAGGTTAAATGGATAGTCCATATTAAGGTGTATCCAGAACAGTGGCTTCTTGAAGTCAAGGAATACTCTCTGATAGAAATCAATATACTCATCATCTGTACAATCCTTAGGATTCTTCATCCAAAGTGGATTAGTATCATTTAATGGCTTTGGCTCATCCTTCTTCTCTTCCTCAGCCTTATCCTCTGTGGTATCCTCAGACTTAGATTCCTTAACATCTCCAACTAATTCATCATCAGGATCAACCTCGATAACCTTGTTCTTTTTCTCAGTAGCAGCTTTTGCTTCCTCTTCCTCCACTTTATCCTCATTGATGAAATAGATGTTGTATGGCATAAATGCACAGTACTTCTGGATTATCTCCTTAACTCTGTACTCATTTGCGAACTCATAAGACTCCTCATTTAAGTAAAGTGTAATAGCTGTACCTCTTACATCATCATCACTTTCTTCCATAGAGTAATCTGTTCCACCGTCGCACTCCCAGAATACTGGCTTTGCTCCCTTCTGATATGAACAGGTCTCAATTGTAACCTTGTCAGCTACCATAAATGCTGAATAAAATCCTAAACCAAAGTGACCTATAATCTGGTCCTCGTTAGTCTTATCCTTGTACTTATTAATGAAATCTGTAGCACCTGAGAAAGCTATCTGGTTGATATACTTCTCAACCTCCTCCTCAGTCATACCGATACCATTATCCACAAATGTAAGGGTCTTGTCCTTTGCAGAAGCATAAATTTCAATCTTATACTCCTCGCCTTCAGTCTCCTGATAATCACCCATAAGAGCAAGCTTCTTAAGCTTAGTAATAGCATCACAACCATTTGATACAAGCTCTCTGATGAAAATGTCGTGGTCTGAATATAACCACTTCTTGATAATAGGGAAAATATTTTCGCTGTTAATAGATAAGTTTCCCTTCTTCTCCATTAAAAATCGCCTCCTAGATATATAATAATTTTAGTTTTGTCCCCTCATAAGAACAAAGGATTTTGTTCTACATGAACTATAATACTCCCCTATTTTTCCATTGTCAAGAAAAAATTAGCACTCTCTTAATGAGAGTGCTAACAAAGCATTCAAATGAGATGTGCAGATATGAAAAAATATGTATGCATAAGTTCACTTATATGCACACATATTTTTTCATATCTATACGGCGAATGCCCGCGACACGAGCAAGCTATGCTTGCGAGAGTCAAGCACATCTCATCTTAAATATAATATTTTTCCACTGTTTCATCCCACAGCTGTTCTAACCTCTTATCTAGTGTAAACACCTTAAGAGATGTACCCGTTGTAACATTTAACTGGCCTGCTTCAAAATGAATATTGTAAAATAAAGCTCCAACATCCTCAGGCTTAACAGGCAGATTATTCATCTCTATCAATCGCTTAATATTATCTCTGTTAAACATAAGTATTATCTTAAAGTTTATAGGTAGCTTATTTCCTTTCATAAGGTCATAGATTGTCTGCTTAACCTTTCCCCAGCTCATATACTCTGAGTTCTCAAGCTCTTTTTTTTCTTCTTCATCGTAGTAATCCATGTTTAGTTTACCACCGATAAAATAATCTAAAGCGCTCTTTACTCTCGCCTCATATAGATAGAAGCTGTCAAAGCGTTCATTTACAAGAAGCTGATTCATATAATTTTTAGTATCTTCTATATCAAAGCTTTTCATAAGGTATCCTATATCTACTCCCTTAGTTTAAATTGATTGAAATAATCTCTCTATCTCCTATTGGCCAAACAACATGCTCTAGACTCAAGACTCCTGGAATGTTGTTTATAAAATCATAGGTATATGTTTGTTCGCTATAGTCTGTTACTGCTATCTGTAAATTAGCTGTAATATTTTTTGTAGACTCATTGATTACGTACTGTTCTAAAGAAGGATAATCAAATACAAGCTGATTATAATCAAAATAATTGTACTTCTCACCGTCACAGCTTACGTATAAATCTTCGTTCCATGAATGGCTCTCAGCCATCTCCTCATCAGTTATGTTAAAATATGCATGTGACACCACATGAGCCCCATCAGGAATAGGATCATTCCAGGTAGCATCAACCTGATACCATTCTCCATCCAGACAAACTATATTCCAAGCATGCAACTCATCGCCGGCACTTCCTGTCATTATCTCATTGTCAACTCCGGCACATGTAAGTAACAGTGACATAGCCTCTGCGTATCCATTGCAGACTGCTACTCCCTGGACTAAACAACCATAAGCTCTAAATGCATACTCCTTTGACTCATCCTTTTGTCCATATTTACAATGGGACACTATATAATCATGTATGGCAAGTTCCTTCTCATAATCAGTCATTCCAGGCTTTATTATCTCACCTAATATTTCCTCAGTCTTTTCATAAAGCTTATATGCCTGTGGCTTTCCCTCAGGAATTTCCTTTTGATTCAGGTATTTTTCCATAACATAATAATTGTCTGATATCTCGTAATAGAATGTAACCTTTTGTTTATCTCCCACTCTGGTTGCTATAACGTATCTATCAACAGTACCATTTATACTGCATACATAATCATTTATGTTATTAAGTTCATCTTCAGATATTCCGGAAATATAAAATGACCCCTTATCCTTTCCCTGGTCTATCTGTGAATTTACAATCTGTGCCAGCTCTACCACATCTGTGGCAGTCTGTTCCGGATTAAGCTTAGCACCCCAGTCCCACTCATAGAAGAATGCCACTGCAATAATCACTAATATTAATATTGGCACAAACCAATATATCTTCTGTCTTTTCTCCTTCATATATAAGTCCCCTTTACAGTTGTTTATTCTTCTTCGTCATTTTCGTCGGCTTCATCATTCTTATTAGCCATACGACCCGTTACAAGCAAGACAACTGTAAGTACAACTGATACAATCAAACATATTGCAACTAAAAGAGGTTTACTGTTATCTCCTGTAGCCGCCATTAAAAGTGTTAATAAATCTATATATGAACTCATTACCTTATCCTCCCAAAATCAATTTATATACCCATATCTTTGAAGTCCTAAGCTTAAGGTGTCCTAAGCTTCAACGACCACCTTATTGTAAAGCAAAACCAAAGCTCTGGCAACTAATTTTTTGCAAAAAACCTTGATTTTTCCTATGTTTTTTGAAATGTAATGTCAGCTTAATTTTAGCTTAATAAGACTTAATTTTTATGTAACAAAAGTCAAATTATCACAACATTTTCCAAAAGATAGTTTATAATATTCCGTCAAAAAATATAATTCTTGAAGCAACAAAGATTATGTTGTAAAATAGCTACTTAGATAACTAAAACAATATATATAAATGTGAGGTACATATTATGGCACAGCTATGGGGTGGAAGATTCACCAAGGAAACAGATAAATTAGTTTACAATTTTAATGCTTCTATATCCTTTGATCAAAAGTTTTACAGACAGGATATCCGTGGCAGCATAGCTCATGTTACAATGCTTGCAGCTTCAGGTATTCTTACTAATGATGAAAGAGATCAGATTATTGAAGGATTAAACGGAATATTAAGAGATGTTGAAAATGGTACTCTTGAAATTACTGACACATATGAGGATATTCACAGCTTTGTAGAGGCAAATCTAATTGAA
Organism: Lachnospiraceae bacterium; assembly: GCA_017463225.1. Classification (GTDB taxonomy): domain Bacteria; phylum Bacillota; class Clostridia; order Lachnospirales; family Lachnospiraceae; genus Coprococcus_C. Next base: position 87,052 of record JAFTPO010000019.1, read on the forward strand.
AGAATCGGCGATGTAGGTAAAAAGCTTCACACCGGACGTTCAAGAAACGATCAGGTTGCTCTTGATATGAAGCTATATACAAGAGATGAGATTCTTGAGGTCAAATCTTTGGTTTTAAACCTTATGAAAGTCCTCCATCAGCTTATGAAGGATAATGTGGATACTTATATGCCAGGCTTTACTCATCTTCAGAAGGCACAGCCTGTTACATTTGCTCATCATGTTGGGGCTTATATGGAAATGTTCAAACGTGATTACAGCAGACTCTGTGATATCTATGACAGAATGAACTACTGTCCTCTTGGCTCAGGAGCTTTAGCAGGAACCACATATCCTCTTGACAGAGAGCTTACAGCATCTCTTCTTGACTTTACAGGTCCTACACTTAACAGTATGGATTCTGTATCTGACAGAGATTATGTTATCGAGATGCTTTCAGCATTTTCAACTATAATGATGCACCTATCAAGATTCTCTGAGGAGATAATTATATGGAATTCAAATGAGTATCAGTTTGTAGAGCTTGATGATGCATATAGTACAGGAAGCTCTATTATGCCTCAGAAGAAGAATCCTGATATTGCAGAGCTTGTTCGTGGTAAGACCGGTCGAGTTTACGCTGCACTTACCTCAATATTGACTACCATGAAGGGAATTCCTCTGGCATACAACAAGGACATGCAGGAGGATAAGGAGCTTACCTTTGACGCTATTGATACCGTAAAGGGCTGTCTTGCACTATTTACAGGTATGATTTCTACCATGAGACTAAATAAGCCTGTTATGGAAAAGAGTGCTATGAATGGATTTACCAATGCAACTGACGCTGCAGACTACCTGGTTAATCACGGTGTTCCATTTAGAGATGCTCACGGCATCGTTGGACAGCTTGTACTCTACTGCTTAGACAAGAATATATCACTTGATGATATGTCTCTCGAAGAATACAAAGCAATCAGTCCGGTATTTGAAGAAGATATTTATCAGGCCATTAGTCTGGAAGAATGTGTAAGCAAGAGAAACACTATTGGCGCTCCAGGTCAGGAAGCTATGAAGAAGGTTTTAGATATTAATGAAGCATATCTTGCAAGCTTATCATAAAGGAGAATTATTATGAACAATACAACAAAGGGACAATATGAATTAGCAAGGAAGATGTTAAAGGGACACATCGATATTGAAGAGGTTATGTTGATGTCCGGTCTATCTAAGGAAGTGCTTGAGCAGCTTAACGAAGAGATTAATCCAAGCAACTCTGAGGCACAGATTCTTAAGGACTTGGATACCGTAGACCTAAATATAGGAGAAATACTTTTTGACAATCTTCCAGCTGAAGATGAAGGTGAAGGATTTCATAACTAAAAAAATACCAGCCATTGGCTGGTATTTTTTTTACTCTGCCGGAGTTGGCTCCGGTGTTGGTTCTGGAGTTGGTTCCGGTGTTGGCTCCGGTGTTGGCTCTGGAGTAGGCTCCGGTGTTGGCTCAACAGGTGCTGTTGTATCTGCCGGTGCTGTTGTATCTGCCGGTGCTGTTGTGTCCGCTGGAGCTGTTGTGTCTGCCGGCGCTGTTGTACCCGCTGGAGCTGTTGTATTTCCAGGAGCCTGAGTTGTAGCATTATCCTTAGGTTCTTCAGTTGTTGCCTTAGTAGTCGGCGTATACCAAACTACAGCTTCAGGATTGTTTGGATCCTCCGCATCATAGCACTGGAATTCAGGTGATAATTGGTCTGCCATATACTCTGTAGTATCTTCATCCTTCTGACTTGCAACATGGCTATCAATGGAATCAATTAATCCAACCTGATCTCCATCCTCTGATACATAAACCTCAGTAGTTGTAGGTGTAATCTCTACCTGCTTCTTCTTAACCTGGGTATCTATAAGACAATATGATCCAATACCCACAAAGCAAGCTATTGCCAAGTATAGTGTTATAAAAATTGCTTTTTTATTCATAGCAACAAATTCTCCTTAATGTGTCTTTATATATTTATCTAACATAGTAGTTATATCATAGTAAACTAAAAAATACAAACACTTATTTCAAATAATTCTTCATAGCCTTAAGAGCATTTTTTTCCAATCTGCTAACCTGAGCCTGTGATATAGATATTTCATCTGCTACCTCAGTTTGAGTCTTTCCCTCAAAAAACCTTAGCTTGATAATGTTATACTCTCTTGGCTCTAACTTACTCATAGCATCTCTAAGTGCAAGATTTTGAACCCAGTGTTCTTCACTGTCGGTCTTATCACTAACCTGATCTATAAGATATAGAGTATCCTGCCCTTCCTGATATACCGGTTCATACAAAGACATTGGTGTTGCTATAGCATCCATAGCATTCACTATGTCTTCCTTTGGAACATCTATCTCCTTTGATATTTCTTCCACCGTAGGTTCTCTATCTAAGCTTCTTGTTAACTGTTCTTTAGCATAGATTGCTTTATACGCAATATCTCTCAAACTCCTTGACACTCGTATAGAATTATTGTCTCTCATATACCTTCTGCACTCACCAATTATCATCGGTACTGCGTAGGTACTGAATTTTACATTAAGACTTCTATCAAAATTATCAAAAGCCTTTATCAGCCCTATACACCCTACTTGAAATAAATCATCTGCACACTCTTCATTATTACCGGTGAATCTCTGAATCACACTTAACACTAATCTAAGATTACCATTTATAAATTCCTCTCTAGCACTCTTATCTCCATTATCCATACGGTCAAATAAAGCTTCCTTTTCTTGTTCTGAAAGTAAAGGAAGCTTTGATGTGTTAACTCCACAAATAACTACCTTGTTTGGTGCCATTTTTTATTCCTCCACATGTATATTTCATACTGTAAAGGATTAACAATTGTAGAGTTTTCTATTCGATTTTTATTGTGACAGATTTTGGAATTTATGCCTTATTCTGTGCAGCAACTAATGATTCACTGTTGTAAATCTGACGAAGCTTAGGCTTCTCAATCTTACCTGTAGGATTACGTGGAATATCAGCAAAAATAATCTTACGTGGTCTCTTATATCTAGGAAGCTCTTTACAGAAGGTATTAATCTCGTCCTCTGTAACAATCATTCCTGGTTTAAGCTCAATGATTGCTGCTGATATCTCACCAAGTCTTGTATCAGCTATACCTATAACAGCTACGTCCTTAATAGCCTGATGCTTACTTAAGAAATTCTCTATCTGTACAGGATAAATATTCTCACCACCTGAGATGATAACGTCCTTCTTTCGGTCAACAAGGAAGATAAATCCATCCTCATCAAGCATAGCCATATCACCTGTGTGAAGCCACTCGCCCTTTAAGACTTCATTTGTAGCCTTTCTGTCCTTATAATAGCACTTCATAACTCCAGGGCCCTTAACTGCAAGCTCACCTACTTCACCCTGTGCTACCTCATTGCCATTCTCATCTACTATCTTAACCTCCCAGCCATAGCCTGGAATACCGATAGCTCCAACCTTATGTATATTCTCAGTTCCAAGATGTACACAACCTGGTCCGATAGACTCTGAAAGTCCATAATTTGTATCATAATCATGGTTAGGGAAGATTTCCTTCCACTTCTTAATTAAGCTCTGTGGAACCGGCTGAGCACCAATATGCATAAGTCTCCACTGATCTAGCTTGTAATCCTCCACCTTGATTTCTCCTCTTTCAATAGCAAGAAGGATATCCTGCGCCCAAGGTACAAGGAGCCAAACTATAGTACAGCCCTCATTAGATACTGTTTCAAATACACTCTTAGGTGTAACTCCCTTAAGAAGTACAGCCTTACTACCTGCATATAGACTTCCAAACCAATGCATCTTAGCACCTGTGTGATATAAAGGTGGAATACAAAGGAACACATCGTCTCTACCCTGCTTATGGTGATTCTGCTCACAGGCAGCTGAGTGCATAAGGGATGTATGATCATGCAATATAGCTTTAGGGAAACCCGTAGTTCCTGATGAGAAATAAATTGCTGCATCATCCTCATCCTTAATCTCTATATCTGGCTTTCTGCTTGAACAATTTGCAGTAAGCTTATCATAATCCTCCGCAAATGTCGGACAATTACCACCTACATAGAACAAAAGTCTGTTCTTCTCTATCTCATCTGCAATTTCCTCAATACGACCGATAAACTCCGGACCAAATACAAGGATATCTACATCAGCAAGCTTAAGACAATACTTAATCTCCTCTGAATCATATCTAAAGTTAAGTGGAACTGCTAAAGCTCCTGTCTTAAGTATACCAAAATAAATTGGTAACCATTCAAGACAGTTCATAAGAAGAATACCAACCTTATCGCCCTTCTTAATTCCCCTGGAAATAAGAAGGTTTGCAAAACGATTTGCTTTTTCATCAAATACAGCCCATGTAATCTCTCTTCTGTAGTCACAATAAGGATTTGGCTCAATAAGCTCATAATCTCTCCATGTAACTCTCTTCTTCTCCTGAATCTCAGGATTAATCTCTACGAGACACACCTCATCAGCGTAATCTCTGGCATTTCTCTCCAAATATTGTGTAATTGGCATTATAATTTACCTCTGTTTCTAAATAATACATTATAATACAGGCAAATATCGCTTTACCCATACCTTTTATATTAGCTATAAGTTATATCCAAGCTCAAATGCCTTAAGGTTAAGGTCAACTGTCTTAGGTGGTACAATATTCTTAATAGTTTCAACCCATGCTTCCTTAGCAAACTCCATCTTAGTTGCAGTTACACCAAGGATGATTGTGTTAAATACTCTTGTATTACCCATTTTCTCAGCCTCAGCCATAGCATTTACTGATATAACATTATACTTTGCTGAAAGATTCTCTATAATGTTCTCAGGATACTCCATAGCTCCAGTAACAACTGTCATAGGGTCAATTCTCTGATCATTGATGATAATAGTTCCATCCTTCTTAAGGAAATGTGCGTATCTCATTGCCTCAAGTCTCTCAAATGCTATAAGAATATCTGCCTGACCTTCCTCTACGATAGGTTCTGCAACATTCTCACCATATCTTACAAAGGTTACAACACTACCGCCTCGCTGTGCCATACCGTGAACCTCTGAAATCTTCACGTCATAGCCTGCTGATGTAGTAATATTTCCAAGGATACGGCTTGCAAGGAGTGTTCCCTGTCCACCTACACCAACTATCATGATATTTACTGTATTCTTAGCCATATTACTCACCTGCCTTCTTCAATGATATTGCATCAAATGGACACTTGCTCATACAAAGTCCACATCCATTACACATAGTCTCGTCGATAACGATGTGTCCGTCCTTTTTGGTCATAGCAGGACAACCTGGTACAAGACATGCACCACACTTCTTACACTTCTCGTCATCTACTATACACTTGCCCTTTGGAACATAAGACTTAAGAAGTGCACAAGGACTCTTACAGATAATAACTGAAACAGCCTCTCTTGCTACCTCCTGCTTAATAATCTGCTCCATAGCGTCAAGGTCAAATGCATCTACCTCGTAAACATTTTCAATTCCCATAGCCTTACAGAGATTGAAAATGTTAATAGGATATGTAGGCTCACCCATAAGAGTCTTACCAGTTGCAGCATGCTCCTGGTGACCTGTCATACCTGTAGTTGAGTTATCAAGGATAAGAACTGTTCCTGTACCCTTGTTATAAACCATATTCATAAGTGAGTTAACACCTGTATGAAGGAATGTGGAATCACCGATTACAGCAACCCAATCCTTTATAAATTCTCTACCCTTAGCCTTCTCCATGCCGTGAAGAGTTGAGATACTCGCACCCATACATACTGTAGTATCAATAACGTTAAGAGGTGCAACTGCTCCAAGAGTATAGCATCCGATATCTCCTGCTGCATGAATCTTAAGCTTCTTAAGCACTGAGAATGTACTTCTATGTGGACATCCAGGACAAAGTATAGGTGGTCTATTTGGCACCTGTGCAGCCCTTTCTAAATCAAGCTCCTGTCCTAAGATTGCCTTTCTAAGCATATTTGCAGAATACTCACCCTGAACTGTAAATATTTCCTTACCAATAGCCTTGATACCCCAAGACTTAACCTGCTCCTCGATAACTGGCTCAAGCTCCTCTACGATATAAAGCTTATCAACCTTAGAAGCAAACTCCTCTATAAGCTTTCTTGGAAGTGGGTTAACGATACCAAGCTTAAGTACTGACGCGTTAGGAAGAACCTCCTTAACATACTGATAAGGAATACCACTTGAGATAATACCTATAGATGTATCATTAATCTCCATCTTGTTGATATCCATATCACAAGCATCGTTAGCTAAATCCTTTAATCTCTGCTCTACAAATTTATGTCTCTCTATAGCGCAGGCAGGCATCATAACTGTCTTACGCATATCTCTTTCATAAGGCTTATCAGTAACCTCTACTCTATCCTCAAGATTAACCACACCCTGTGAGTGTGAAAGTCTTGTAGTAGTTCTAAGAATAACCGGCGTATCATACTTCTCACTTATCTCATATGCCTTCTTAGTAAATACTCTTGCTTCCTCACTATCTGATGGCTCAAGTACTGGAACCATAGCTGAACGGGCAACCATACGGCTATCCTGCTCATTCTGTGAGCTGTAAATACCAGGGTCATCTGCCGCAACAAGTACAAGTCCACCATTTACACCTATGTAGCTAACTGTAAAAAGCGGGTCTGATGCTACATTTACACCTACATGCTTCATAGAACAAAGTGAACGTACACCTGATATAGATGCACCAATTGCAACCTCCATAGCAACCTTTTCATTAGGTGACCACTCTGCGTATATCTCCTTATAGTTAATAATATTCTCACTAATCTCTGTACTTGGTGTACCAGGGTAGGCTGCTGATACTTTAACTCCAGCCTCATAAGCACCACGTGCTATAGCCTGATTACCAAGCATAATCTGCTGCTTGCTCAAATTATGTTCCTCCATTTTCTCATTACTTGTAATCATTTAAGTGATAAAAATTATCACGACACTAACCCCTATTATATATGATAAGCACTACTTTTTGCAATATATATTTTTAACACTTTAACGCAAAAAAGTAGTCGGTGTTTTTCACCGACTACTTCACCTAAAACATCATAATATTTGAATCATCTAATATGGATACAACCTCGATCTCATTTGGGTCATCTACATTGTACTTTATGAGCACCGATGTGTTATCTCCAAATACATCTCCGAAGTCAGGACCTGGAAATAGATTAAACCAATTGCTGTATAGCTTTCCATCTACTTCGTAGTTTATTGCATACTCTGTATACTCAGCTACTATACTTCTACAACCTTTAGCCTTATTCATTGCTTTTCTCTGCCCTATCCTGATATGTCCTGTAGTTGTAGCAATTACTTCTTCCCACTGCACATTCTTACTAATGTATCCGGTCTTGATTTTGTACATATCCAAACCAAAATATGCCAATATAATGAATATACTTCCAAAAGCTATTAACATTATCAAATTTTCACTTATTAATATCATTACAATCCTTATCCTTTTTACATACTTTTGAATATTTCAAAGCTATTTTTTAATATTCAAGTCCAAAAAAGTACTCATTATATTCTCAACATTGTTTTTATTTTTCAAGTTAAATTGAAATAAAGAAAAAACTTCTATGTTCGTGTCATTCCAAGTATAACTCGAACAAATTTAATCTTATTTATCAAAATACAGAATAGATAATTTATTATTAATCCAAAGAAAAAATTACATAAAACAAATAACATAATTAAATCTTTCAAACCACAATTTATTATAATATTTCTCGAAATAGATATAAAATAACCATTAAAAATATAAATTGGCAAAGAATAAGTTCCTATATTTTTTAGTATAGATTTAATTTTGAATAATTCTATATTTTTTAATAATAAAAAAGACGCAAAACAACCTATAGTTGCTAAAAAAACTCTTATTATATGCATAAAAAACAAATTAGCATTTTCCCATTCAAAACAAACTGAACACCCTATCAGAGTATATAAAATAAGAGCAATGATAATCTGCAATTTTTTATTAACGTTACTTTTTTCTTCCAACATTTGTTCAATACGTGCTTTTAAAACATATCCAAGCAAAAAAAACAACATATAATACGTCATATTATTAACTAGAAAAATACCCCTATTCCGTAGAACAAATCCAATTATTAAAATTAGGATTAATCCTACATAGCATTTTAACTTATTCTTTTCAACAATTCTCTCAATCAATGGAAAAAAAATAGATACTTCAAACATTACATATAAAAACCAAATATCTGCCCCATAAAATAGTATTGAAATAACATCTTCTCCAATGTTACTTTTACTTAAAGTAAAAACTGAAAAAATATTTCTTAAGATTATACTAACCACGCTAAACACAACATAAGGTACTAATATTCTTTTTACACGTTTATTTACATATTCAAAATAATTAACACATCTCTTATAACAAAAACCAGCAATAATAAAGAATAATGGCATATGAAATGTATATATATATTCAAATACGACCTTACAACATTTACTATCTATATCATTCAAATTTTCTGCGGCAACCGAGTGGCCCAGTACCATCAACACTACCGCAAATCCTCTGATAATATCTATGTTTTCGTTACGATTGTATGTCAAAATCTTATCCCTCCGTTATGTTAAACTATATGTTATATTACAAATTTATAAATAAAAAACTATCCTAGGCAATTCCTAGGATAGTTTTTTGCGTCTAATCCTCATAACACTTAAAAACTACTTCAACTTTCTCTGCCTTAAGTTTTGGTGTTATTAAGCTTACCACAGGAACAATTATAAGTCCAGCAAGCATTGTAAATGCACCACAATTAATAGGTGACTGAAGCAGTGTTGGGAATGATGACTTAACAAGCATATTTGCAATCATAATTCCGCATGCAAAAAGGAAATTTATAACTACAGAAAGCTTTGTAACCTTCTTCCAGTATAAGCTGTAGATAAATGGTGCAAGGAAGGCACCTGCTAAAGCTCCCCATGAGATACCCATAAACTGTGCTATAAAGCTTACGTTACTCTTGTACTGGAACATTGCAATAATAGCTGAAATTGCAATGAATATAACTACAAATATTCTCATAAATAATACCTGTTTTTTCTCACTCATCTCTTTTACGATTGTACCCTTAATAAGGTCAAGTGTAAGTGTTGAGCTAGATGTAAGTACAAGTGATGATAGAGTTGACATAGATGCTGATAATACAAGTATAATTACCACAGCCATTAAAAATGGAGACAAATCTTCAAGCATGGTTGGCACTACGGCATCATAACCAACCTTTGCAACATCAATATCATATAATCTTCCAAAGCCACCAAGGAAGTAACATCCACCAGCTACTATAACTGCAAAAATAGTTGAAATAATAGTTCCTCTCTCAATAGCCTTCTCATCCTTAATTGCATAGAACTTCTGAACCATCTGTGGAAGTCCCCATGTACCAAGTGATGTAAGAATAACTACTCCGAATAAACTAAGTGGGTCTGGTCCAAGGAATGAAGCAAAAGCTCCTGGCATATCAGAAACTGCAGAATCCTGAACCTTAGCAAGTGATTCATAAGCTTCCATAAATCCACCATTTGAATTAAGCACAGCTGCTATTACTGCAATTATACCAAAAATCATAATGATACCCTGAATAAAGTCATTCATTGCAGTAGCCATATATCCACCAGCTATAACGTAAACACCTGTAAGTACAGCCATTACTATAATGCACACTGAATAGTCAAGATTAAAAGCCATACCAAAAAGTCTTGAAAGACCATTGTAAAGGGATGCTGTGTAAGGAATAAGGAATATAAATACAATAACTGATGCTAATATCTTAAGCATATTAGAGTCAAATCTCTGTCCAAAGAACTCTGGCATAGTCTTACTTTCTAAGTGCTGTGTCATAACCCTTGTTCTTCTACCGAGAATAACCCATGCTAAAAGAGAACCAATAATTGCATTACCTATACCTACCCATGTAGATGCTACACCAAACTTCCATCCAAACTGTCCGGCATATCCTACGAAGATAACTGCCGAGAAGTATGAGGTTCCGTAAGCAAAAGCTGTAAGCCAAGGTCCTACACTTCTTCCTCCAAGTACAAATCCATTAACGTCTGTGGCATTCTTTCTGCAGTATAATCCAACACCTATCATTGTACCGAAGAATACTACCAGCATAATAATCTTAATCGCCATTTTTCTACTCTCTCTTTCCATTTTTATTTTTGTCACATTTCTTTGTCGCTTTAAGGCGTAACGCTTTAACGTTTTAAAGTGTCAATGAGATTATTGCATACTATACCTATATTGTCAAGGTAATATTTCATATATAACCTTACAAATTTATATACAAAAAATATGCTTGAGATTAATCCCAAGCATATTAGTTACAAATTATTTTTTTCCCTTTAAAGCATCCTCTATACTTTGCTTATCAGAGGTCTTTCCAAATTTCTCAACCTCCATACGACTCTTGGCCATATGTGTGAGGCATCCATTTCCACTTATACAGCCACCCTGACAAGCCATACCCTCTATAAAGTTACCGTCCAGGAGATTTTTTCTCAGTTTAAGAAGCGCAACCTTACACTCCTCTATTCCATCACATACAACAGGCTTTGCTTCAAAGTCCTCTATTCCCTTTTCCTTAATTCCTTCCTTCACCGCTTCTGTAAGACCACCCACTCTAGCGAAAATACGTCCATAATATGAACCATCATTTATGGCAGTCTCCTCTAGCTGTGTTATATCTATATCCTTGCTGTCAAGAAGTGCCTGTAACTCCTCAAATGTAATTACAGTATCTACATACGGAGCAACATTTTCTTTCTTCAGCTCCATCTTCTTGGCAGTACATGGTCCAATAAAAACAACCTTGGCTGTAGGGTCCATCTCCTTGATATACTTACCTATCATTGCCATCGGTGATAATGTGGATGAAACATATGGAAGCATATCCGGAAAGTTCTTATTGATAAAATCTACAAATGCAGGACAACAAGAGCTTGTAAGCACACCCTTTTCCATAAGCTCTTCAGTCTCATGCATAGTTACCATATCCGCACCAAGAGCAACCTCTACTACTTCATCAAAACCAAGTTCCTTAAGTCCTGATATAACCTGTCCGGTCTTAGCATATACAAACTGACTGGCTATAGCCGGCGCTACACAGGCATATGTCTTATAATTCTTACCACCATCACTATCCTTAATATGATTTATTACATCCAATATATATGACTTCTCGCTTATTGCACCAAAAGGACACTGATATACGCATGCTCCACAGGAGATACATTTGTCATTATCAATCTTTGCCTCAAAATCCTCATTGATTGATATAGCGCCAACCTTACAGGCCTGCTGACATGGACGTTTAAAATCCATAATTGCACCATAAGGACAAACCTTAGAACAGGCACCACACTGCTTACATTTACTCTTATCTATAACCGCATGCTGGTTTTCATCCAGGTATATAGCTCCGAATTTACAGGCGTCTACACATCTGTGAGCTAAACAGCCTCTACAAATTCTGGTAACCTCATATCCTCCAACCGGACACTCATCACAGGCTATTTCTATAACCTCTATTACATTGGGATTACTTTTATCTCCACCCATAGCCAGCTTAATTCGCTCATTCACTATGGCTTTTTCCTTATATATACAACACCTCATAGTAGGCTTTTTCCCGGGAACAATAATATCCGGAATGTCCAGTATGCCATCCAAAAGTGTTCCATCCCACGCTCTTCTAGCTGTTTCCTTTAGAACTCTGTATTTTAAATCCTGAATTCTGGTATCAAACTTTCTCATAAGTTCCTCCAATTATTTACACATAAGTCAAAAAAATTAGTAATATCTATGCTTCCCCCTCAAGCATACTCTCTTTAACCTTGTACAGCTTCTTTGATAAATCTACGTAATGAGTATGAGGATTCTCAAATCTCTGCTCCTCCTCCCAAACCTGGTTATCAAGCTGATAAGTTACATATTCCTTTATCTCATCTAAGGTAGGCTTATCATATACAAGCTTACCATCTCTAAATATTGGCACCTGAAGCTCCTTTACATCCACATCCACGAACTTCATCTTCTTCCACGGCTTAACCGGATCAACGTAAGCAAAAGGCTCATCTCCATCCACAACCTCATCATACATAGTAAGTAGGTCTGCTAAAGCATATCCTGTCTCTCTACTAAATATTCTCCAAAGCTTCTTTCTTCCCGGGTTAGTAATCTTCTCTACATTTGCTGAAATCTTAATCCTAGGAACAAATTCTCCCTCGGTATTCTGGACAGCTACAAGCTTATATACTCCACCAAATACAGGATCAGATTTTGAAGTAATCATTCTCTCACCAACACCATAGGAATCAATCTTTGCCTCCTGCTTCTGAAGAGATTTTATAAGGAACTCATCTACACTGTTAGATACTACTATCTTACAGTCCTCCATTCCGTTATCATCAAACATCTTTCTTAATTTCTTTGAGAAATACGCGAGGTCGCCACTATCAATTCTGACACCCTTAAGACGCTTACCCATAGGTTCAAGAACCTCTTTAGCTACCTTAATTGCATTTACGGCACCACTCTGTAATATATCATAGGTATCGATAAGAAGTGTACAATTATCAGGATATACCTCTGCATAAGCCTTAAATGCCTCATATTCTGTGTCAAAGAATTGTATCCAGCTATGTGCCATAGTACCAATGGCAGGAACACCGAACTTTTCATCTGCTATGACTGTTGCAGTTGCTGCAGCACCACCGATATAAGCTGCTCTCGCACCAAGGGTTGCTGCATCAGCTCCGTGAGCACGTCTTGCACCAAATTCCATAACTATAGCACCACCATCTCTGGCAGCTCTACATATACGTGCTGCCTTAGTTGCTATAAGAGACTGATAATTTATAGTGAGAAGTAACATAGTTTCTATAAGCTGAGCCTCTATAACAGGAGCAGTAACTGTAACTATAGGTGTGTTTGGATAGCATATTGTACCCTCAGGAAGAGCATCGATATTTCCTGTAAACTTAAAGTTTGCCAAGTACTCTAAAAACTCCTCACTAAACTCTCCCTTACTTCTTAGGTAATCAATATCCTCCTCTGTAAACTTCAGATTCTGTATATACTCTATCAATTGTTCCAAACCTGCAGAAACTACAAATCCTCCGTTGTCAGGATTTTTTCTATAGAACATATCAAATACGACCTGTCTATCCTTCATCCCTTTGGCAAAATATCCATTTGACATAGTTAGCTCATAATAATCCATAAGCATAGTTAGATTTCTCATTATCCTAACACCTCTTTCTCTATCTCCTGTGGAGACTCTACAAATACTCTTGCTCCATTTTCCATAAGATAATCCTTATCTCTAAATCCCCAAAGCACTGTTATACAATCAAGTCCTGAGTTCTTAGCCGTTAATAAGTCCACCTCCGAATCTCCTATATATACCGATTCCTCCTTGGTACTTCCCAGAAGTTCCAACGCTCTATAACAGGAGTCCGGTTCCGGTTTTCTAGCCATCTTAAGATCATCACCTATGGCTACTTCTACATAAGGAAAGAATTTATCTCTTAATGCCAAAACTGCCTCATGAACTTTATTAGACACTATGGCCATCTTAACTCCCTTTTCCTTTAATCTAGCCATAAGCTCAACAACTCCCTGATATGGTGCAGTCTTATCCTGATTATGTACATCATAGTACTCCCTAAATATGTTAAAAGCTTTATCAAACTCCTCTGTACTGATTCCTTTAGGAGAGCTAAGCTCCATAAGACGTCTTATACCATTTCCCAGATAAGCCCTAACGTCCTTCTTATCTTTAAGTGGCCATCCCATTGATGCCATAGCATAGTTTACACTATCTGTCAGGTCGTCTAAGGTGTCAAGAAGAGTTCCGTCTAAATCGAATATTACAGTAGTATACTTCACCTTTAATCTCCTTATTCAACGAATATAATAATTAAACTAATTCCTGATAATTTTACCACTACTAAAGTTATTTTTCAATGGAGCGTTAATATGTACTACTCTTTCAGCTGGGATAAATATATAATTTAGAATTTCCTTGAAAAATTGTTACATTTTTATTACAATGGAATTAGTTTTATACCAAGGAGAAAATAATGAGTGATAAACACCATGTAATGGTAGTGGATGATGACGCTATTCTTACAAAATCAATTGAACATATGCTTAGTCAAAGAGGCTTTATTGTTTCTACAGCTAATTCTGGCAATGAAGCTCTCACACTGCTAAAAGGAGGCCTTGACCCTGATATTATCCTTCTTGATGTAAATATGCCTAATATGGACGGATATCAAACCTTTGAAGCCATAGAAAGAATCAAGTTCTTTCCAATTATATTTGTAACCGGTCAGGATGATTCAGAATCTGAGCTAAAGGGTCTAACTATGGGTGCAGTTGACTTCGTAACTAAACCATTTATGATAGATATCCTGGTAGCTAGAATTAATATACATATAGGGAAAGCCAGACAATTATCTGAATACAGTGAATCCGTAGTACGCAACCAGACAGGTGAGTTAACAGGAAGAACCATAAGCTATGGTGAAACTGATACACTTACAGTAACTTTAGACCAAAGCAAGTTGGATGGTATGAAGGAGATACTAACAGAGTCCGAATACAGAATCGGAAAAAGAATCGCACTCGGCTATACTAATAAGGAAATTGCAGAGGAATTAAACTACTCATATGGCTATGTCAAAAAGGTAGCTTATAGAATCTTCGAAAAGCTTAAGATAAAAAAACGTACTGAACTTAGAGAATTCTTTACATATCAAAAGGACTAGGAAAAACCTAGTCCTTTTTCATTATCTATGCGTTCTGAGCTGCTCGCTTTGCTCTCATTCTAAGAGTTGGATCCAGAATCTTCTTACGAATTCTGATTGTCTTAGGAGTGATCTCAAGAAGCTCATCATTATCTATAAAATCAAGTGCCTGCTCAAGACTTAACACCTTCGGTGGTGTAAGCTTTAAAGCCTCATCAGAGCCTGAAGCTCTTGTATTAGTAAGCTGCTTTCTCTTACAAACATTTACCTCAATATCCTCTGAACGACCACACTGTCCTACAACCATTCCACCATAAACCTGCTCACCAGGTCCGATAAATAGTGTTCCTCTCTCCTGAGCATTAAACAAACCATATGTTATAGATTCACCAGCCTCAAATGCTATTAGAGAACCCTGACTTCTGTATGACATATCACCCTTATAAGAATCATAACCGTCAAAGATGGTATTGATAATACCATTTCCCTTAGTTGCAGTCATAAAGTCGCCTCTAAATCCAATAAGTCCACGTGATGGAATATTAAACTCAAGTCTTGTTGTTCCATTTCCAGTAGGTGCCATACCTGTCATTTCACCCTTACGATTGTTAAGCATATTTATTACTGTACCGGCATACTCATCCGGAACATCAATAACCGCTATCTCAAATGGCTCAGTTTTCTTTCCACGCTCATCTTCTTTATAAATAACCTCAGCTTTACTTACTGCAAACTCATAACCCTCTCGTCTCATATTCTCTATAAGAACTGAAAGGTGAAGTTCTCCTCGACCCGACACCTTAAAGCTCTCTGTGGTATCAGTCTCCTCTACACGTAAAGATACGTCTGTGTTAAGCTCTCTAAAAAGTCTGTCTCTAATATGTCTGGATGTTACAAACTTACCCTCCTTACCTGCAAGAGGAGAATCGTTAACCATAAAATGCATTGCGATAGTTGGCTCTGAAATCTTCTGGAAAGGAATAGCCTCCGGATCCTCCGGTGAACAGATTGTATCACCAATCTTTATGTCAGCTATACCTGAGATTGCCACTATAGAACCTATTCCTGCCTCAGTAACCTCAACCTTATTTAATCCCTGGAATTCATATAGCTTACCTATTTTAACCTTAATCTTCTTCTCAGGCTCATGGGCATTTACAATTACCACATCCTGATTTAATTTAAGAGTTCCATTGTCCACTTTACCAACACCGATACGACCGACATATTCGTTATAATCAATAGTTGAAATAAGCACCTGTGTACCAGCCTCTGGGTCACCCTCTGGAGCTGGAATATACTCTATTATCTTATCAAACAAAGGCTTCATATCTGTTCCCATAACATTAGGGTCTTCAGATGCAATTCCAGCTTTAGCAGAAGCATATATAAATGGGCTATCAAGCTGTTTATCATTTGCATCAAGCTCAAGAAGAAGCTCAAGAACCTCCTCCTCAACCTCTGCAGGTCTAGCCTCTGGTCTGTCTATCTTGTTTACACAAACAATAACATTTAAGTCAAGCTCCAAAGCCTTCTTAAGTACAAACTTAGTCTGTGGCATAGCGCCCTCAAATGCATCTACTACAAGAATAACACCATTTACCATCTTTAATACACGCTCTACCTCGCCACCGAAGTCTGCATGTCCCGGTGTATCAATGATATTAATCTTAGTATTGCCATAGGTAATGGCTGTATTTTTTGAAAGAATAGTGATTCCTCTCTCCCTTTCAATATCATTAGAGTCCATAACTCTTTCAGCAACCTCCTGGTGCTCACTAAATGCACCACTTTGCTTTAAGAGCTCGTCTACCAATGTTGTCTTACCATGGTCTACGTGAGCAATAATCGCGATATTTCTTACATCGTCTCTTGTAATCTTCATAAATTAAAACCTCGATTCCTTGTATAAAACATGAATTCTATCAAACTTTGATATTTTATCACAGAGTAATAAGGTTTTCAACGAAAAATTAAGCGTATATACAAAAGCATATACGCTTAATCTCAACAATAGTCTATGCATTGACCACATTTCCATACATAAGTCCATTATACTTGTCATCACATGTGACAAAAATAACCTGATTATCCTTTGCGAATTCCTGTATAAGCTCACAAGATTTCTTGGTTCTGGTAGGATCCATATCAGTACATGGATCATCTAATATAATTATACCATTTCCCTTAGGGAATAAATGCTTATGCATTGCAAGTCTAAATGCAAGAGCTATAGTTTCCTTTGTACCATCAGATAGTATATCATAGGTCAAGGCATGAGAATCACTGGATAACCTTACTCCCAAATCATCCTTCATTTCTCTCACACTTACCTTATTATTGGTTATAATTGAAAGATATCTCTTAAAGTTATCTACGATGTCTTCAACAGGATTAGCCTTATTATTCTCCTTAACTTCAAAGAATTTCCTATAAATATTAAGCCAATGTTCATAGGTTTTCTTCCCTGACTTAAATTTGGCCTCCGCTTGTTCTCTAAGCTCTTCTAAGCTCTCTGAGGAATTATCCCCTAAATCACGTATAGCATTATTGAGATAATTATTCATCTGCTCTCTATCCTCAGACAGTCTGGTAACATTATTCTTAAGCATTAATCCATAAGCGTCAGGGTCCTCTATACACTTATACTCCTCTGGGAGTTCTCCTGCAGAAGCAAGCTTTTCCTTAACCTTATCTAATTCTGACAGAGTATTCTTATGAACCTCTTGTAACTTATCCATGGTCTCATACTTGTCCTGATAATAAGCTATCTTATTTCGGTAGGATGCCATAGTTTCCAACAAGTCTCCTCCCTTACACTCCGTAGCTATATCACTTAACAGCTGTGACTCTGTAGGCACATCATCTCCCAACTTTGAAGCCTGATTACTAATTTCCTCCCAGTTAGAACCATTCAATGTTATATGTATCTTCTCCTGCAATCTGTCAATCTCCTGCTTTATCTGCTGGTACTTTGCTGACATAGTCTCCAGTGAGTCAATATCCTCTACACCATATCTCATAAATACTGCAGCCACTCCTGCCTTTGCAGTATCAAGCTCACATTTAACCTGCTCAACATCTACACCCATAGGCATAATAGACATATCTATTATCCCTGGAATGCTGATATCAACAGCCTCTGTAATGTGATATTCATCACCATTACCAGATAGGCTCTTGCCATTTGAAGCTGTCTTCACATCAACGGCTACATCTGACAGCTTTTTAATCTTTGCTACCAGATTCATACCTGAAAGCTGTCCTTCAAGCTTATTTACTGTATTCTGTAGCGTTTTTACAGTTCTTATATCCTCAGGATTAACCTGACTAACACTCTGAAGCTCCTTATTCTTTATATCCAGCTGTTCCTTAACTGCATTAACCTTATTATACAGCTCCTTAAGTCTTGTTACCTCCAACTTTCGCTTAAGCTCCTCCAATACATTAAGTCCATCTATACATATTGGCCAGGTTGCTATAGCATCCTTTTGTTCCTTGATAGATGTTTCTATATCCTTAACTCTATCGTTTAATGTACTTACCTGACCAAGCACGGCCATAATGCTGTTAAATTGCTCACGCTTTTCCTCTGCAGCATTAAGCTCACCGGTAACCTTCTTAAGACGTTCGTTATAGTATTCCACATTTTTCTCTGCTTCAACTATTCTTTTTTGCTCCTGTTCTATCTCCTTCATATCATAGTATGACTTTAGGATGATAGCCTGCTTACCATCTTCAGCCGCACCTGTTTTGGCATCACTCCACTTATTTTCTATACCTCTCTTCACTCCACCTTCAGGCATATCATTATCAAAATCCCATCGAGCTGAGTACATATGAAGTATATTTTTAAGCTCAGCTTCCATCTTATCTATGGATACTCCGCCGGTTTCTAAGGCAGCTTTATTTAATGTTGCAGATAGTTCACTCTTAACATCATCTAACGGGTCTGCCGTTTTCTTCTTAGTTACCTCTCTCATAATACTTTCTACTGCAAGGCTATTTCTCTTTTGGGATGGAAATACTATCTCAGAATATACACCTGCCCCATATCCAAGTATATCCTTTAGTATGTCATTAATCTTCTCAGAATCCTTAAGCTTAGTTCCATCAGGAGTTCTTAGAGAACAGACTCCACCATTCTTCTCCCACTCCTTCTTTAGCTTATAAACTCCTTCTGAGGTCTCGAAGCTAATCTCTCCATCAATAGCATCACCCTGTATCCCACTTACCTTATTTGGAAAATAGTTACTAATAAAGCTACCATCAGATCTAGAGTCTAGTTTTATGTTCTTAAAAAACATATTGTAAATCAAGTCCATCATAGAGCTTTTTCCGGACTCATTATCACCAAGTACTATATTAAGTCCATCACTAAACTTATATTCTTTATCAGTTAAACCTGCGAACTGCTCACATTCAACACTCTTAAGTATCATACTGTCATCCCCCTATTCCTTACATCTTCCCATCAGCTGATATACCATCTGAAGCTCTACATTATTATCCATAAGCTCCTCCATAAGCTTATATGCAAAGCTAACCTCTGAATACTCTTCCTTTATCTTTTCCAGTGTAATCTCTTGACTTAGCTCACTGTCAACAATCTCATAATCCATAAATACTCCGAGAAGCTTTTCATAGGTCTTGTTTCTATCCCTATATTCTGACTCCTTAACAACACCTGATATATTAAGTCTGACTATAGAGTTATTCTTCAAGCCCGAAACTCTTTCTTCTATACTATTATACAACGCTGTGTCCGAATCCGGAGATACGTTAATCTCTATATCATGATATGTCACATTTCCACTGATAATCTTTCGAGCCGATACAGTAGTTTTACCATCTGTCTTATCTACTGTTATCTCAAAGCAACAGCCTTCGGTACGATTATGTAAATCGAGCTGCTGATGAGTTCCCGGGTTAAAAATCTTATACCCCTCTGTATACTCATCTGTTTTAAGCTCCGGATATGAAATATGAGTATGTCCTATAAACCATGCATCTACGGGAATGCTGCTTAATTCTGACTCTGTCATAAGGAAAAACTCTTCCTTCATATCAGGTGTTAACCCTGCTATAGCACCATGAGCTAAACCAATATTGTACTTTCCATAATCCATATCAGCAGTCTTAATCCAACCAAGGTTATTTTCCTTTGAATGCTTAGACTGACAATATGCTGGATAAAAGACAACCTTTTCATCACCAACCTCAAATTCTACACTCTTGTACTCATTAAGAATTGTAATGTTATTACTAACCTTGCTCATCTGAGTCTCAAAATCTGACCACACTTTCTCATTTCCAGTGTAATAATCGTGATTCCCAGGGATAATCAAAACATCCCCTGTAAATGTTGATAATATATCCACTACTTTTTTAACATCCCCGATTTTTATAGAGTTTACATTATCAAACAAATCTCCTGTCACTACAAAGAAAGCACAATTATCTGCATCTGCCTTCTTAACCATATCAGCCAGGCTCTCAAACCTGCTCTCAATCAGCTTATCCTTAACCTTCTTATATCTATCAAACTTCTTACCTATGTGATTATCTCCTGTTACAAAAAACTTGATCATATTGCTCTTTCCTCCTTCAACACAAAATACAATTCAAACTATTATAATATTAGCACATTTTTTTATTATTTTCACTCAACTGACAGTTTAAAAAAGCAACACTTAAGAAAAAGCCTAAGTGTTGCTTATTATTCATTATAATTTTTTTATTATTTTTTCTTATATTTTGTTTCAATAGCTAAGGTATAATATATCATAGTCCCTATAGCCAAAAACATTGCTCCAACTACACTAAGCATAATAAGTGCAGAATTCTGACCTGCCAAAAGTGGTAACCCATCCAAGGCAAAGCCCACACCAAATACTATCCAGAGCTTTCCCAAAGCTTTATTGTAGGCTACAACATCAGTAACCTCCGGAGCTTCTGCATTAGCCCAGAATCCAAAAGGCTTTGCTTTTTTACTTTTACTAATGTAAATCCCCAACATTATTGCTGCTAAAGCTACAACAACCCATATTATAAATGCAGCTATTCTTTCCATTGCAAATCCTCCCTTAAGCCTAAAACCAGTACATTATACCCTTACACAAAGCTTACCATCTCATGGTACATGTACCTCCAACAATATACTATATGCCATCACCTTACTTTGTAAAGCCTAATCAAACTCACTATAATAGTACCAAATATTCCAACTAGCTCAACAGGTAAAAGCCATATTGGTAATCCTTTGCTAATAGCACTAAAAACCATAAGTAAAGTAAAGGTCAAAACCACAAATAGCTTTAAAATTACTATCATACCCTTAAGTATACCATATACTCTTACACTGTTTTCCGGTGTAACCTTAACCCCTGTATTCCATGCTCCTGGAAAACATTCTATCAAGGATATCATACCAAATGTCATCCATGCAAATATAGGCAGAATAATTATCTCCTTCTTGCTTCCAAAATCATCTGCATCACCATACACATTAAAATGTGTAGGAATCTCATCAGGTATGTGCTTCCAATATACGATTAGCCAAACCAAAGAACCAACCATAATAACCAGACATAGTATATTAATTATTCTGTATAATATTTTCTTATTCATAGAAATCCCTCCAAACAACAGACAACTCAAATGTCATAAAAATTTACTAGTTTATCTAAAATATATCCCCGCCAACTTAAGCTCATCATCAAAGGTTATGGTATATGCTATGGATACATTATCATAGGTTGCATTAACCTGAACCACTGTATAAAGCACGTTATCCTGAGTCACCTCAGCTGAATATATAGTTCCTATATCACAAAGTTCTCCCCAGTCACTACTAATCATGTTCTTAGCCTCAATCATATATTCATCATTTAGAAGCTCCTTTAACTCTTCAATAGCATATTTATCTCTAAGAGTTTTGTAATCGTTATGACTAAGCAGTTGAATTATCTCTATAGTTTTTTCCTCTACCTCAGAAGAAGCATATACATTAACTGTCTCTGTTGTACTACTCTCAGCGTTTTTTCTGTTATCATCTATTCGAACAAGAACAAATGTAATTACGCATACTAGAAGAATTACACCTGTTGCAAGTGCAAATTTACTTTTCTTTCTAAGGACGAAAATAATAGTGGATGTAATCAATACTACTGCTGTTATAATGTACAGCCAAATCGGTTCAACAACCTTCCCTGCCACAAATACTGACGTAGGACCATCTTCGTTCATCATGGAAAATGTTATTACATCCGGAAGTGCAATTAATACAATTATACATACTACACCTATTATCAATGAAGCAACTAGTAATACAATATCTAATGGCTTCTGTTTTTCTACTTTCTCAGGCTCTACCTGAGACATTATATCAGCTATAATTGTGGACATATCCCCCTGCTTAGCACATGCTTCCTGCTCGGTCATACCCCCATCAACCAAGTCCATTATTATCTCATCATAGTAGCTTATATACCTTGCTCTTTCCTCTGGTACAAGCTTTCTTAAAGCCTTTTCCAACTTCTTAAGAAACTCTCTCTTACCCATATATATTTCCTCCCCCTATAAATTCCAAAACCTTTATAAGTTTTTCCTTGTCATTTTGAAAGCCAGCCAACGCCTCTCTCCCAACAGAGGTTATGGAATAATATTTTCTAATTCGATTATTAAACTCTGTGTTATAAGACGTCACCTTATCATCCGATTCTAATCTTCTTAGTATTGGATATAATGTTGATTCGGATATATCAATATATTCTGAAACATCTTTTATAATCTGATATCCGTATGAATCCTGAAAGGAAAGTGCCGTCAACACACAGTACTCTAGTAAACCTTTTCTAAGCTGGGCATCCATATTATTTCTCCTTTCTATCTCAACTTGTATACCACGCAATGCATAGTATTTATTTATACTATACATTGCATAGTATTATGTGTCAAGTAGTATTTTTAATATCAAAAAAAATTCTCTATGATGTAATAACTCACATCATAGAGAATTCTTTGAAAACTTTATAATTTAACTAAATAAATCTAAAACCTTAGATACGGTCTCAATCTTGCTTACTGCATCACTCTTAGCTGCTGATGAACCAGTCTGAGCTGTTGATGTATTCTGCGCTGGATTTGTCTCTCCTAAAGAACCAGCCCACTTAGGAACAACTGGGCACATCCAAATCTTACCAGTACCACGATATACATTCACAAGTCCTTCTCCTGATACAGCTGATCCAAGTAAGCTCTTACCTGACTTCTCCACTGTAAACTCAAGTGAGCCTGACCATGCCACAGCCATATTTCCATCAATCTTCATCTGATCATCCTGAAGATTAATCTCTATAAGCTCTTCTCTAGGAACAACACACTCTAAAGCTGCAACACCCTGTCCGGTAAGCATTGTATTAAACAATCCCTCACCACCAAGAACAGCTGAGCTTACGTTACTCCTTGCAGTAACCTTGTTCTGAACTGTGTTATCGCATGCAAGAAAAAGTCCATCATCAAGAACAACACTTCCGCCCCACTCTGCAAGGTCTGTAAGGATAATATGTCTGTATGTAGGTTCAAGCATCATCTGACCGTAGCCTGTGTACTGTGGCTTAACAGCTGACTCACCAGTAACGGCACCCTTAACCATACCACCAAGGAAGCCTCCTACGCCCTTTACTCCTGATGTCATCTGAACATTACCAGTCATCCACTGCATAGCTCCTGACTGAACAGTATAACCATTACCGTTAAGATTAAGAAGAACCTGACGCTTATTTATATTCATCTTAGCACAGTAGTACTCCATCTTTGATGATGCAGGAGTAACACTCATATCCTTTACATACTCCATAACCTGCATTCCACCAAGCTGAGCCTTCGCTACTATGTTTTCATTATTCATTAAACTGCTATATACCATATCTCACACCTCCTTATGCTGTAGGTGCCATAAGGATAGTACCTGTACCACGATATACATTTACAAGGCCTTCTCCTGATACTGCTGAGCCAATCAAGCTCTTTCCTGACTTCTCTACTGTAAACTCAAGTGAACCTGACCAAGCAATAGCCATATTACCGTCAATCTTAACAACATCATCCTGAAGATTAAACTGAATTAACTCCTGCTGTGGAACAGGGCTCTCAAGAACTGCAATACCCTGACCAGTAAGCATAGTGTTAAATAATCCTTCTCCACCTAATACTGCTGAGCTTACATTGCTTCTAGCAGTAACCTTATTCTGAACAGTACTATCACAAGCAAGGAAAAGACCGTCATCAAGTACAATTGATCCCCACTGAGCTACATCTACCATAATAATGTGCTTATATGTAGGCTCAAGCATCATGATACCCTGTCCCTGATACTGTGGCTTAACTGCAGACTCACCTGTAACTGCTCCTTTAACCATACCACCAAGGAAGCCTCCAACACCCTTAACACCTGAATTCATCTGAATATTACCAAGCATCCACTGCATAGCGCCTGCCTGAACTGTACAACCTGTGTTGTTCATCTCAACAAGCACCTGACGTTTCTTAACATTCATCTCTGCTGCAAAGTAAGCTGTCTCTGCTGCATAAGGTGAAACAGACATATCCTTCTGGTGCTCAAAAACCTTGTATTGGCCAAGCTGGCTAACACATACCATATTCTGATTGTCATAAAAATTGTTTAATTGGAACATATGAATCCTCCCTAATACTGTATATTTATGTTCACACTCTTCATAAGTACGAATCACATACTGAAATTATAACACCACTTATTTGTTTTGTCATTTAACTTTTTGTCCATTTTATGCACATTATAATGTTTTTTTGTGCAATAGCTAGATTATCGTTATATTTTAATGAGCGAACTGACTATTATACAAATTCCAATAGAATCCTCTCGTCTTTAGTAACTCCTTATGACTTCCCTGCTCTATAATATTTCCATCCTTCATAACAAGAATTATATCAGCTTCCTTAATAGTAGACAGTCTATGTGCCACTATAAAGCTTGTTCTTCCCTTCATCATCTCATTAAAGGCCTTCTGAATTCTGATTTCTGTCAGAGTATCTATAGAAGATGTAGCCTCATCAAGTATAAGCATTGGTGGAAGCAAAAGCATAACTCTGGTTATACAAAGCAGCTGCTTTTGACCCTGAGACAAATTACCTCCATCCTCTGTTATAACTGTATCATATCCCTGTGGAAGTCTTTTTATAAAGCTATGAGCATGAGCCTTCTTAGCTGCAGCTATAATCTCCTCATCTGTAGCATCCGGCTTACCATATGCAATATTCTCCTTTATGGTTCCGGACTTAAGCCATGTTTCCTGAAGCACCATACCGTAATTATCTCTTAAGCTGTCTCTGGTTATATTTCTTACATCTGTACCGTCAACCTTGATGCTACCATCACATACATCATAGAATCTCATAAGCAGGTTAATAAGTGTACTCTTACCACAGCCGGTAGGACCAACTATCGCTACTCTCATACCCGGTTTCACCTTTAAATTAAGATCCTTTATAAGCTCTTTTTCAGGAACGTATGAGAAATCCATATGCTCTATATTAATCTCACCCTCTGCTTCTCCCATAACTAAAGCGTCCTTTGGCTCCGGAATCTGAGCAGGCTCATCTAGGAGTTCAAACACTCTTCCTGCACAGGCGAGAGCATTTTGAAGCTCTGTGATAACATTAGAAATCTCGTTAAATGGCTTTGTATACTGATTAGCATAGCTTAAGAAACAGGTTAGCTGACCTATTGTAAGTCTACCGGTAATTCCCGCAAATGCTCCAATTATACCAACCGCTGTGTAAACAAGGCTATTTACAAATCTAGTACATGGATTAGTCAAGGATGAATAGAATGTAGCATTCATACTATCCTTTTCCAACACATCATTAATCTTCTCAAATCTGGCTAAGGCATCATCCTCATAGCTAAATGCCTGAACTGTCTTTTGCTGACCAATCATCTCATCCACTAAAGAAGTCAGCTCTCCCCTAGACTCTGACTGACTTCTAAACAGTTTATAGGTTCTCTTCGCTATAAAAGAAGCCACAAACAAAGAAATAGGTGTAAGAATTACAACTACAAGAGCAATAGGAACATCAATAAATAACATAAACCCTAATGTGCCTACTATTGTTACTACTCCTGTGAACAACTGTGTAAATCCCATAAGAAGACCATCTGCAAACTGATCTATATCAGATACGATTCTACTAACAATATCACCATGCTGATGTGAATCTACATATGCAAGTGGAAGCTCCTCTAAGTGATTGAATGCCTCTATACGAATATCCTTCACAACAGAATATGTTATATGATTGTTTAACACATTCATAATCCACTGGGTTATAGCTACAACTACAAGGGCTACTACAAACCATAACATATACCACTTTACATCATAAAAATTAACTGTGCCCTCTCCGTAAACAAGCTCATCTATAGCTTCTCCTGTGATTATAGGTGCAACAAGTGTACCTATAACTGATACGGTAGCACACACAAAGGATAATATAACGAAAAACCAATATTTCTTAATATACATTAAGACTCTTTTAATTGTAGCTTTATTTCCCGCCTTCATGGCTGCACTTTTCTTACTCATGTTCATTCACCTCCTCCTTATTCTGTGAGGAGCAAATCTCCTGATACTCCTGACAAGTCTTAAGAAGCTCATCATGGGTACCTATACCGCACACCTTACCGTCATCTAGCACTACAATCTTATCAGCGTGCATTATTGAAGATGAACGCTGGGATACTATAAACACTGTCATATTATCAGTTTTTTCCTTAATAGCCATGCGAAGCTTTGCATCTGTGGCATAGTCAAGAGCAGATGAGCTATCATCAAGGATAAGAATCTCCGGTCTTTTTACCAAGGCTCTGGCTATAGTAAGTCTCTGCTTTTGTCCTCCGGACAGATTCTTGGCACCTTGATTAAGCATGAACTTAAGTCTTCCTTCTTTAGAATCTACAAACTCTTTAGCCTGAGCTACGTCTATAGCAAATTCCATATCCTCATTTGAAGCATCTGCCTTTCCCCATCTTAAGTTATCTTCTATAGAGCCCGAGAAAAGCACTGCCTTCTGTGGTACTATTCCTATCTTATTTCTAAGCTGCTCCTTAGGATACTCCTTAACATCTATACCATCCACAAGCACACTACCCTCTGTACAGTCATAGAATCTTGGAATCAAATTAACAAATGAAGATTTACCTGAGCCTGTACCACCTATAATTCCTATAGTATCCCCTTTATTTACAGTAAGATTTAATCCTTCAATGGATGACTCTCCCGCATTCTTGTAGGTCAATCCTGCATTTACAAACTGCACCTTTGGTGAATCCTTTAGTTCTGCAACCTTAGTCTCCTTATACAGCTGAGAGCTATTCTTCTCAAAAACAGCTGATATTCTATTTGCACAGGCAACAGCCTTTGTCTCTATTATTATAAGATTTGCAAGCTTAATAAGCTCTACTAGAATTTGAGACATATAATTTACCAGAGCATATACGTCTCCATCAAGCAATATGCCACTATCCACCTGCTTTGCACCAACCATAACAATAGCTGCTATACCAAGATTTACAACAGCATAAGTAAGAGGGTTTAAAAATGTTGATATACCGCCAACTATAAGCTGCCACTTAGTAAGCTCCTTAGTGGACTGCTCAAAATCAGCTTTCTCATTTTTTTCCTGACCAAATGCGCGGATGACTCTGGCACCTGCAAGATTCTCTCTAGTTTGAAGGAGTACCTTATCTAGTCTTCCCTGCACCTTCTTATACAAAGGTATAGAAACAAGCATAATTCCGAATACTATAACAATGAGGACAGGTAAAACAATCAAAAACACCTTAGAAGCTTTAACGTCTACGGTAAATGCCATTATGGTAGCTCCAAAGACTATAAATGGAGATCTCATAAATAGTCTAAGAAACATATTTATACCTGTCTGAACCTGGTTAATATCACTGGTCATTCTATTAATAAGCGTTGAACTTCCTATCTCATCTATCTCCGTATATGACAATGTCTCAATATGTCTAAACAAATCATATCTAAGTGCCTTTCCCACGCCCATTGCTGTCTTAGCTGAAAAGTATTGAGCTGTAACAGAGCATGCCAAACCAATTAAGCCAAGTAAAACCATAACAAGACCCATCTTTATAATATAAGGCTTGTCATCCATTTTAATACCATTATTTATAATTGCAGCCATAACCAGTGGCACTAAAAGCTCAAAGCTTGCCTCTAGCATCTTAAACAGTGGTGCCAGAACAGCTCGAACCTTATAGCCATTGAAATATTTCATTAAACGCTTCATGAAACTTCTCTCCATTCAAAGTTATTTTTAAAAAATAATATTAACAATATATGTTGACCATACGAAATTTTTACATTAAACTATCATATAATGATTGGATTATTTTTTCAAGGTAATATTATCCTTTCAAATAAAAGAAAGACGAGGATTTATACATGAGTGACATGATTAAAAATGGAAACAATGATGAATATGAAGAAGCAACTATTACTATGACACTTGAAGACGGTACAGAGCTTGAATGTGACGTAGTAGCTATATTCCCTGTTGACGGTAATGACTACATTGCCCTTCTTCCAGATAAGGTTATTGAGGGCTATGAAGAGAATGAAGTATTCCTTTATCGCTACACAGAGCTTGAGGGTGATGATGTTCATCTTGAACCAATTGACGACGAGGAGGAATATGAAGCAGTAGCTGATGCCTTTGACGAGCTTTTAGATGAGGAAGAATTCAACGAGCTTGACGAAGAGTAAGCTTTGAAGATAATAAAAAATGACCAGACAACAACTTTGTCGGCCGGCCTGCCTAGGGTCGGTCCACGCTGACACTAAAACGGTCAGCTTAGTCCCGACCACTGTCGCGGCCGGAATATAATTATTAGTCTGGTCATTTTTTATATATCCTTCACATATGGACTTGCTTTCTTCTCCTTGCCCAGCACAGTTCTAGGACAGTATATGTACAGTTCTTCCTTGGCTCTGGTCATGGCAACATAAAACATTCTTCTTTCCTCCTCCTTCTCAGCCCTTGTCTTGGCTTTCTTATGAGGAGTAATTCCATCTACAGCTTCTATTATATGAACCACGTCAAACTCCAACCCCTTGGAGCTATGCATAGTCATTAGATTTACACCCTTTCGCTCTCGTGCTTGTTTTTGGTTTAATACCAACGCCTCTGAATAGCTATCAACAAACTCGAACAACTCACCATAGCTAGACATATCCTGAATCATTACTGCCAGATTATCAAGCATATCATAGAATTCCATGGCATCCATCTGTCTATACTCACA
Organism: Lachnospiraceae bacterium; assembly: GCA_017463225.1. GTDB lineage: Bacteria > Bacillota > Clostridia > Lachnospirales > Lachnospiraceae > Coprococcus_C. The sequence goes on from JAFTPO010000019.1 coordinate 116,282, forward strand.
ATAAGACTTTATATAGTCGTCGTATCCCACAGATTTTCTAATATAATTCAATGCTGCAAAAGGCCTCATCTTAGCTATAAGTCTTAGGTCAGCCATAAGTTTATCCAGATTTTCTATAACATAATCCTTACCTCTTAATCTAAACCTAAGCTTATCGTAATCAACAGGGTCCTCCCAGATAACCTCCCTACTAATATATCTGCTAGGCTTATTCATTATACGTAAGAATCTATTTCTATCCCTGTCTCCTAAAGCCAGTTTCATATAATCCAGTACGTTTCTTACCACAAAATGCTCAAATATGTTGGGAAGTGTATCACTTATGGTATATGGGATATTAAATTCATTAAGCTTATAAACAAGCATTCGAGGCTCATTATTTGTTCTATAAATTACAGCTTGCTTCTCGTACGGTATCCCCTTAGCAAAATGCTCCTTTAAGCTTTTTATAATAAGTAGACCCTCATCTCTGGAATCCATAGGGTATAACACCTTAACTAATCCCTTTGACCTAGCAGCAGATACAAGCTTTTTCTTGAACCTGTTACCATTATCAGAAATCACCTTTATTGAAGCTTCAGATATACTGGTTCCACATCTGTAATTTTCACTTAAATACGTAATTTTAACTTTATTAAAATCTTTGGTAAATGCCTGCATTATCTCCGGCTTGGCTCCTCTAAAGCCATAGACAGATTGATCATCATCACCTACAATGAATACATTTTCATTTGGTTTACCTAAAAGCTTTAAAATCTCATACTGCAGTCTGTTACTATCCTGGAACTCATCTACCAATATATACTTAAATACTCTTCTAAGCTGGTCTAATATATCGTTCCTTTTTGTCAACAGCTCATAGCACATAACCATCATATCATCAAAATCTATCTTACCTGCCTTCTTCATCTCCATATCAAGTCTTTTATAAAGCTCTCTAAAATAATTTTCCGGCATATCGGTACTATAATAGTTTTCTATGTCAATCATATTGCACTTAACAAGACCTATCTGGGATAAACAGGAGCTGATAATATCCTCTCTGTTATCATAATCCATAGACATATTTTTCATGATGCCATCTAACATATTTCGTTTTTCTTTATCTGATATAATGCAGGAATTGTCTAGACCATAAGCTCTTTTGATAATCCAGAAAAAGATTGAATGAAAGGTACCGAATCTAACACTGTATTCCATACCTGCTGTAATAGATTTAAACCTCTGCTCCATCTCTAAAGCAGCTGCCCTGGTGAAGGTTATTACTAAAATATCTGCGGGAGAAACTCCCGCAGATTCTATAAGATACTTTATTCTTCTTGTGATGACTGTTGTCTTGCCAGAGCCCGGACCTGCTATAACCATCATAGGTCCATCGGTATGCATTATGGCTGCCGATTGCTCTTTGCTATATTTCATAATTAGTTAGCTCCACAACACTTCTTAAACTTCTTGCCTGATCCGCATGGACATGGATCGTTAGGGAATACCTTTGGTGGCTTTACTACAGTCTTAGATGATTTCTGAATCTTGTAAAGCTCCTTTCTTCTCTCAGGATTAATAAGGTCATCCCACTGTGGAAGAGTATATAACCACTCAGCGTTACAATCAACCATATTCATATATAACTTCTCAGTATCATATGCAAGAGAAACCTTAGAGTCCTCAGTAAGCTCCTCTACGTTGTTCTTAACTATAAGGCTATCCTCTATACCATCAAGGAATCCTATCATAAGCTGAATAGACATATCATACTTCTCAGCAAGCTCCTTAACAGTACCTGTTACTGCCTTCTTCTCAGCAAGAATCTGCTCGTAAACAGCCTTCTCCTTCTGGAAGTAGTTAAGCCAAAACTGCTCTCCCTCTGGTGTTCTGTCATCAAGTCCATATGCGTAATCACGCCATTCCTTTAATAAACTCATAATAATAATCTCCTATTTCACTTATCATATTGTTCTATAAGTATTTCTTGAAGAAATTTCAACTAGAACAAAGTATATCAAAATATCCATATTATTTCAATCATTTATTTTTGTTATGACTACTCTTTTACGTTAGTCTCATCATTACTATCTGTTGTATCTGTCTGGTTGTTTGGCGAAGAATTATACAGAATTCTACCAATCCACAACATAACATATATAAGAGCCGGTACAATTATTGACAGAATAAGGAATCCCATAAAATACTTACTTCCCGTAATTCCGGTTATAAATGTTGCAAGTATTAATCCTACTATAATAATCAATGCAACAACGGCCATAGCCCTAAATAATTTGTTATCTGATACTCTCTTAATATATTTATCCTGACTCATGTATACTTTTCCTCACTATTCATATCTAAGCGCATCTATAGGATTAAGATTAGCCGCTTTAACTGATGGTATCAATCCAAATATTACACCAATCACCATAGAAAATGCAACGGAAATCGCAATTGCACTTCCACTTATTGCTACAGGAACAGCCGCAATATCAGATATTAAAAATGCCAGACCTACACCTACGCCTACTCCAAGTATTCCACCAAGGCTGGTAAGTACCGCTGCCTCTGTTAAAAATTGTGCAAGTATTACCTTCTTTCTGGCGCCCAATGCCTTCTTTAATCCAATCTCTCTGGTTCTCTCTGTAACCGATACAAGCATTATATTCATAACACCTATACCTCCTACCAAAAGGGATATGCTGGCAATCCATATAAGCTGCTTACTTGTTGATTCACTTAAATCCTGCAATTCCTTAGCCTTTTCAAGCAAGTCCTCACTTTTATACTTATAGATGGATTCTGATCCATCCTCATTTACAGGCATATAAGCATTCAGTATTTCTGTTGCTTTCTTACCTGCATTTGTCATAGCCTCAGTATTGACAGGCTTTACCACAACATTGTATGGCTCATCAAAGCCAAACAAATTTGGCCATACAACATCTGTCACAAAAAGCTTACTGCCTGCGTCGTCATAATAATATGTGTACCAATCATTTATGTTCTCTACCTTCGGCTTATACTCATTAGTTTCCTCCACCACGCCGGCTATTACATATACATCTCCTCTAATCTCAATGTTTTTTCCAATCGGACTGTCGCTACCAAACATAGAGCTGGCGGTATTGCTATCTATAATTACAGCCTTTGTAAACTGAGTTCTATCATGAGAGTCAAACAGTCTGCCTGATACAAGTCTGTATCCCATTACTGAGAAATACTCTTCATCTACGCCAATTATAGTGGCTCCATTTATCATATTCCCCTGGTAGCCTATACCATCATACATAGAGCCCATTCTATAGGCTGAAACTGCGGTTATCTCATCCACACTTAGTAATTCTTCTTTTATGGTTTTGTTTATCATGGGCATATTTTCCGGAGTCATAGAATCACCTGATACATAATTCCACTCTCCCTCAAACAGCTTTACCTCAACAATATTATCACCTGAACCAATAAGATTCTCTTTAATCTGGTCATTTGTTCCTTTAATGGTAGATACTATAGCTATAATGGCAGCTATACCAATTATTATTCCAAGCATAGTGAGAAAGGAACGCATCTTATGTGCCCAGATTCCCTGAAAGGATAATCTAATATTTTCTAACATATATGTCTCCTTTCTTTAGTAATACAGCTTATCAGCTGATTCCTTCTTTGTCTTTACTCCCTCTTCCACATCAGCAGAATAAGGGAAAGCTATATAATCATCCTGAGAAACTCCACCTATTATCTCTAAATCTCCGTAGGATACCGTACCAACAGAAACCGGTTTTTTCTCAAGAACACCATTTACATCCTTATATACATAATAGCCACCATTTTCATATACGACAAAGGCTGCTGACAGATACAAAGAATCTCCGCCTTCTGACATTTCACTATCTAGGGTCATCTCCATATACATTCCCATACTGAGATTATCAGCATCCACAACTGATACCGTCATAGGGTAGTATGATTCGCCAGGTCCATAATAATTTTCATCGTAAGGGATTTCAGAAATATCTGTAATAACACCACTATAAGTCATTCCATCGTCATAGCACATCATAGTTACAGTATCTCCAACAGCTACATCTGCCAGTTTCAGCTCTCCAATAGCTGTTTCTACAACATAGCCCTTTGTCTGTCCAACAACAATAAGTGGTTCGTTATTGGCAATAGCTGTCTCAACGTCATTTACCTGTCTTACTACTCCCTCACAGGTACATACCATCTCTCCTGTTGCCATTTGCATCTCAGTAATATCATAGGATACCTGCATAAGCTGGTAAGCTATTTTAAGCTGAGTTATCTCAGCTTTCTTATCCTTTATGGCCTGTTTTAATTCCTTTTCTGTATATACCTTTTCTTCTAATCCTCCCTCGGCTAGCTCACCGGAAGTTATGCCCTCTGTGGTTGGGGCTTCTGTAGTTGATTCCTCAGTAGTAGGCTCTTCAGTGGTTGGTTCTTCAGTAGTAGGAGCATCTGTTGGTGTTGCATCTGTAGGAGTGGAATTAACTGGAGGCTCCTCAGTTGTTGGTTCCTCTGTTGTCGGTGTCTCTGTAGTTGGGGCTTCTGTAGTTGGCATTTCAGTGTTCTCCTCCACAGGTACAGTATTCTCCAACTCTTCTAATTCTCTCTCCGCAACAATCACCGCAACTCTGGCAAGCTCCACCTCTGTTGCCATGGTCTGTAGCTGCAGGCTTTGAGCTGTTGTATCGTACACAAGCAATACATCGCCTATTTGAACCCTATCTCCCTCTTTTACATTAATCTCACTTATCTGCTGATTGGAATTAATATATATTTTCTGTTCATTTGTGGTTGTAACATTGCCATAAAGCATATCCTCATAATTAAAATTACCGTAATAACCAATCTCAGATACTGAGTAAACATCAACAACCTTACTCTCTTTGTTTTTCTTCTTTAACATTGAAGCTGTTAATATGAGTCCACCACAAATAATTATTACTATAAACAGAATCAACAGAGTTTTCTTTAACTTACTCATTCTCTGTCACCTCCTGTGTCTGCTTTGACTCCTCTAAAAGCTCGCCATCTATAATCTTGATAACACGTTTGGCCCTACTGGCAATCTCATCAGCATGGGTTATCATGATTATGGTAACGCCTTCCTCATGAAGCTTATCAAATAAATCCATAACCTGCTTTCCAGACTTTGAATCCAGTGCTCCTGTAGGCTCATCAGCAAGTAGTATTCTAGGATTATTTACCATAGCTCTTGCTATGGCAACTCTCTGCTTTTGTCCTCCGGATAATTGAGTAGGTTTAAAATTCATTCTATCCTCTAAACCTACCATGGCTATTACTTTTTTGCACATTTCCCTTCTTTGCTTTTTTCCAACCTTTGCATACTGCAATGGTAAAGCTACATTATCCATAGCTGAAAGACGTGGCAAAAGATTAAAATTCTGAAATACAAAACCAATCTTTTTGTTTCTAATCTCAGACAGTTCCTTATCCTTGTAATTATTTATAACACTTCCATCCAGTAAATACTCACCTGACGTTGGTGTATCAATACAGCCAATTATATTCATCAGTGTTGATTTACCTGAGCCGGAGGGTCCCATAATAGCTATATACTCCCCTTCTTCGACGGTGAGATTAATATCCTTAAGAACAGGAACCTCCATATTCCCTTGATTATAGTTTTTATATATATTCTTTAGCTCTAATAACATAACTATGCCTCCTTATTTAAGTCAGCACATACTACCGTAAATTGATGGTTCCCATCTCCTACAGGTATTTCTTCCTTATCAAAATCTTCAACATCAAAATCTTCGTCTATAATTTCATCCTCGTAATAAATATCTCCATCTACGGCACCATCTTCATAGAATATATCCTCTTCTATTACCCCATCTTCATAATAAATCTCATCATCGAACATTCCGTCTTCTATGATTACATCATCAGAATCAATATTCTCATCTACTACTATATCCTCAAAATTATGAGTTGTTTTCATACCTTCCTTAAGATTCATCTCCGGGAAAGCGATATAGTCCGAATCAGTTAATCCAGATATAATTTCGTACATCATCATCTCTTCGTCATATTCTCCTAGAGAAACCTCTCTTTTCTCTAGCTTACCATCCTTATTCTCTGCCCATACATAGGAATTCATTCCATCAAAAACTATGTAACTCTCATACAGCCACATGCCCTCCTTAGCTGCTCCCTGACCATAGTCAAGCTCAACATAAAGATGCTGCCCAAGCATCATCCCCTCTGATGAATCAACCTGCACATAAAATGGATACTTAGTTGCTGTCTCTCCCGGACTATAGTAATACATATTGTCATTACTTTCCGGATGTTCAAGATCAACCTTTGATATAACTCCTGTCCAAACCATAGTTTCATCAACTCTAGAGCGCACAAAAACAGGCATACCCTCATAAAGACTGTATGCATTAAGCTCAGTAACTGTACATTTTATTCGGAAATCACCCATTGCCATTATAGAAATAAAGGCATCGGAATCACCATTTGGATTACCATAATAATCATATGCATCCTCCTGAGACTCCTGGTTATTGATACTACTAATTATGCCGTCAACCGGAGCATAGACAACAGAATTATTTATAGCGGCATACTGTCTGTCTATCTCCAGCTGCTTGGCACTTGCGTCGTAGCTTGTCTGATTTATCTGCGCCTGCAGATTCTGAATTTGACTGGTATATTCTATCTTCTGGTCTGCCGGAACCAAATCCCTCTCCGCAGATAGTGTTTCAATTTGCTCATACATAGTGCTAATGCTGTTATAATAGCTGGATAATTCTAACTCAAGCTGTCTAACCTTCAGAATCATCTCATCTGTATCATACTCAAACAGCTTATCTCCAGCCTTAACCTGGTCCTCTTCTTCAACGAAGATTTCCTTAACAACCTTTTCACTATCCTTTGTAACCTTTGTTACCTCCTGAGTTTCTACAATTCCCATAAAACGGTTATTCCAGGTCATACCATTGCCTGTTATAACGGAAACTGACTCAACATAACAAAGACCCTCTGCGTCCTTTACCTTTTTATCCTTCCAAAAAAAGAATGCAACGCCAACAAAAATTGCTATAAGCACAAAGCTAATTACAGCAATAACTACTTTCTTTTTCATAACATTTCTCCTTTTTGTATATTTACTAAATTATATTAGGTATTATATTAAAAATACATATACTAAATCTTTAAGATATTCTTAAGATTCTCCCCAAATAAGCTATGTATTTAACCCTTGTTTTTAATATGGTCAAACCAATCCTTGATATTTTTCTCATATCCATTATCACCTGGAATATAGAACTGCTCTCCCACAAGCTTATCAGGAAGGTACTGCTGCTCAACATAATGATTTGGATAATCATGAGCATACTTATATCCTACATGCCCAAGCTCCTTAGAACCTGCATAGTGAGCGTCTCTTAAATGTGGTGGCACCTGTGCATCTCCTACTCTCTTTACAGCATCAGTTGCAGCAAATATGGCATTGACAACTGAGTTGCTCTTTGGAGCACAGGCAACATAGGTAGCTGCCTGGCACAGTATAATCTGAGCTTCAGGCATACCGACTCTTTCCACCGCCTGAGCACACGCTGTTGCAACCACTATAGCCTGAGGGTCTGCATTGCCCACGTCTTCACAGGCACATATCATAATTCTTCTGGCTATGAAGGTTACGCTTTCACCTGCATATAACATCTTCGCCAGATAATATGTGGCAGCATCAGGATCAGAGCCTCTCATACTCTTAATAAAAGCAGATATTACATCATAGTGATTGTCTCCACTCTTATCATACTTAAGGTTTCTTCTCTGAATACACTCCTCTGCTACACCTATATCTATTACAATCTTTCCTGTCTGTTCATCTCTATCTGTAGATAAAACTCCAAGCTCTATAGCATTTAGAGCATGTCTTGCATCTCCCTCTGACACATCGGCCAGAAAATCAACGGCCTCATCCGTAATGGTCACATCATATGCTCCCATACCCTTTTCACTATCTTCAATTGCTCTCCTTATCAGAAGCTTTATATTATCCTTGGAAAGTGGCTGTAGCTGAAATATAGAAGACCTGGAAATAAGCGCTCCATTTACCTCAAAGTATGGATTTTCAGTGGTTGCACCTATAAGTATAACCGTTCCATCCTCTACAAAAGGAAGAAGATAATCCTGTTGTGCTTTGTTGAACCTGTGAATCTCGTCAACAAACAGTATGGTTTTCTTGCCATACATACCAAGATTATCTTTCGCTTCTTTTACAACTTCCTCTATATCCTTTTTACCTGAAGTGGTTGCATTTAGCTCTCTAAATGCAGCACTGGTGGTATTAGCTATTACCTTTGCCAGAGTCGTCTTACCGGTTCCCGGTGGTCCATATAATATAATGGAGCTAAGCTTATCCGCCTTAATGACTCTGTAAAGCAACTTGTCACTTCCGAGAATATGCTCCTGTCCAACCACTTCCTCTAAGGTTGTTGGCCTCATTCTCTTTGCCAGAGGTGATTCCTCCTTAGAATTGTTGGATCTCATATACTCAAATAAATCCATGACTTTATCCTTTTTTACTATACTAATCCCAATTTTTTAATAACTGAATCAAACTTAACTATATCGATAGGCTTGCAAATGTACTCCTCATAATCATCACTGGCAAGAGATGAATCAAATCCTTCATCCAAAGCACTAATCATAATTACCTTACATCTTGAATCACGTGCAAGTCCTAACTTACGCTCGGCGTCTCTTATAGATGCAAGCGCCTTGTAACCGTCAATCTTTGGCATCATAATATCCATACACACCAAATCAAAGCGTGCGTTATTATTTACTGCATTAACAAATTCATCTACCGCTGCTATACCATCTCTGGCTACAACTACCTCACCATACTTAGACAAAAGCTTCTCCATAAACTTTCCGCTAGCGATATCATCCTCTGCTATTAATACCTTCATATCATTACCCTCCTAAACATCCTTCTTTATTAAATCAAACCATTTGTCAAGATTATCCATTAACTCTTGTCGAAATGTTTTTTTGTGATACTGTATTCTACGACTTAATATATGAGACATAATAACCCCCGTTACATTAGTCGCAAGCTGCTCCGGTGTAAATAAATCTAAAATCTCACCTTCATTTATAGCCTTTTTAAACTGCTCAGCCATAAACTCATGTCTTTCCTGTATACACCAGGCAATCTTCTCTCTTGTATCAATGTTATGTAATAACTCTTCATACTGTAGCATCAACGTTGAAATAGCATAATAATTATCATAATAGGTTGCATACGCATCTAAATAATCTCTAAGCTTTTGTATATTACTACCTTCTCTTGACATAAATGTATGCCTTATCTGCTTATCGAATTTGGTGTAATAATCTACTACCTCTATAAGAACCTCGTTTATTCCTCCGAAGTATTTGTAAAGGAGCGCCTCTGACATATTCTCCTTGATAGCAAGATTACGAGTTGTTAAAGCAGACAGTCCAGAGTCACTTATTATCTCAATAGCTGATGCTATTATTCGATCCTTTCTGGAAACAAAACTTTCGCTCAAAACCTTCCCTCATTTCTATACAATTTTTATCCCCATAACTAATTAGATTTTAGTCTATTTACTATTTTTTGTCAAATAAAATAGGAGCTATTATAAAGAATAATAGCTCCTTTGAAATTACTTAAAAATATAACAATTAAATCCTTATTAAAAAGCCTGATACATATAATGCAAAATCTATTTAAACAGGTACTATGTTGTTACTTAAGCAAATCAATGATTAGCAAACTGTTACATTAACAGCCTGAGGTCCCTTCTCACCGTCAACAACCTCAAACTCAACAGCCTGATTCTCCTTAAGAGTCTTGAATCCCTCCATGTTAAGACCTGAAAAATGAACGAATACGTCCTTTCCATTCTCATCAGTGATGAATCCAAATCCCTTCTGATCATTAAACCATTTTACTGTACCCTTTGTCATGTTATTTCCTCCAAAAATCTATTGTCTGCACTGATTTTCAGTGCATTTTTACCATAGCACAGTAACTGGTTTTAGTCAAGTTTTAAATGGTAATCTTATCCTCATCTAAGTCATAGAAAAAGACATTATTAGACAAATAATCTGCTTCTGTGACAATATATTTGTTAACCTGTCTAACCAGCTCTCCCAAATATGCTTTATCCTCCTGATTACCACATATTAGGACAAGCTCATGTATACTGGACGGAAGAATACAGATATTAGATTCCTGCTCTCTGGCAAATTCTCTGATTACATCATCATACAATATGCTGGTAGCTCCGTTAACTCCGGACTCATTGGTTAAGATATATAATCTCTTGTTATTTGTGTCCTCATCTATTAAATCCTTTATACTTGGAACCACCTCTTCCATCTTCTTTATTTTAGGTGGAAACAGCTTTCTGGTATTATCCATAGCAATATTATATAACTCTTCTACGGATAAATCCCATTTTTCTAAATCCCTGTTACTAATAATGGCCGAAGCAACACCATCATCATCCAAATTCACCAGGTATCTAAAACAAACTGCCAAATCATGAAACATTATATATGGACAATCCTTAAGTCGCTCTATGTTTTTTTCATAGTTAATAACCTTTAAAAATACGCTATCCTCTAAACCATCCTTGTTTACAGAAAAATCAGTATGCTTTATAGTTTCTCTGGCCCTTTTATACTCAGACCTAATCATACTTAATACATCATCTAAGTTTCTTCCCTGCTTATACAACATAAAGAAGTAATCCAAATATATACTTGGAGCAACCTCCTCATCCTTAAGTAAAATAACTACACCGGTATATTCCAACCCATTATTCTTCATAATAGTTTCAGTTGTAATATGCTCAATATCGTACTCTGACAGATATCCGGCGATGCTTTCCACTACCTCATTACAAAATTCTTCAAAATTCATAATTCACCATAATTACAAGACCAATCTTGTAATCCTTTCACAATTTGTAATATTCGTGGGAAATAGTTTTGAAATATAGAAAAACAATAATTGAACAAGTAATATTATAATTCACATCATTATATTATTACAATAGAAAAAGGCAAACAAATGTATACAATTTGTATACATTGTTTGCCCTGTGAAACAATTTTATGTAAACCAATTAGCAAAGAGTTTTTAAGAAATCTAAAAACTTTTCCATCTCTTCCCTTGTACCAACAGTTACTCTAAGATAATTATCTATTCTCGGTTTATTAAAATATCTAACAATTATACCAGCCTCTCTGGCCTTTGCAAAAAGCTCCTTGGCCGGAATACTATTATGTGTAACAAACAGGAAATTAGCTGATGATGGTGGACAGCTAAAGCCAAGCTTCTCTATCTCGCTCTTAAACCATTCTCTTGTTTCCACAACCTTTGAAACTGTACTTCTAAAGTATTCCTCATCCTTAATACTTTCCACTCCATATATTATAGATGGCATATTCATAGTATATGAATTAAATGAATACTTAACATCGCTAAGGTACTTAATAAGCTTAGGATTACCTATAGCATATCCGATTCTTAATCCCGCCATAGAACGTGACTTAGAAAATGTTCTTACTACAAGTAAATTCTCATACTTATCTACAAGAGGAAGTGCAGTCTCTCCACCAAAATCCACATAAGCTTCATCAACAATCACTACCACATCCTGATTGTTCTTCACAATATCCTCAACAAAGGAAAGTGGCTCAGCTATAGATGTAGGAGCATTTGGATTAGGGAATATAACACCACCATTATCTACATAGTAATCTTCCTTATTAAGTCTAAAATCCTCATCTACAGGTACTGCCTTGTAAGGAATCTTGTATAGATCTGCCCATACATCATAAAATGAATATGTAATATCCGGGAAGAGAATCTCTTTCCCAGAATTAAAGAAGGTCAAAAATGACATAGCAAGAACATCATCTGAACCTACACCAACAAATACCTTATCGCTTGTAACTCCATGATAATCTGCAATTGCATCCACTAGGGCACTTGCTGCAGGGTCTGGATATAGCTTTAGTTTATCCATATCCATTACTATATCCTTAACCCTAGGTGATGGTCCATATGGGTTCTCATTAGTATTTAGCTTAATTATATTATCAATCTTTGGCTGCTCTCCCGGTACATAAGGAACAACCTTTCTCACATTAGCTTCCCAAGCTGTCATAATAATTCCTCCAGTCTGTTACTTTAACATTTCAAGTACTTTAATAAGATACTCCCATGTTCTCTCAACACTATCAATATATAAGCTCTCTGATGGTGTGTGAATATCATCCATCTGTGGTCCAAAGGATACACAATCAAGTCCAGGAATCTTTCCTGAGAATATACCACACTCTAAGCCTGCATGTATAGCCTCAATCTTAGGACTGCTGCCGTACTGTCTCTTATAAGCCTTAATCATAACATCTCTAAGCCTTGAATCAGCTTTGTACTCCCATCCAGGATAATCTCCCTGAATTTCAACGGAGCCACCGCACAGATTCATTATACTCGTAAGTCTTGACACAAGCTCCTTCTTCTCTGACTCAACTGAGCTTCTTACTGCAAAGCTACATATAACCTCATGCTCTAAGGTTTTTGTAATACCTACATTTAGTGAGGTTTGAACCAGATTATCTATATCCTGACTCATCTTCATAATACCATTTGGCATATTATAAATAGTATTAACAATCTTTCTTGTTGACTTCTCAGTCATTACATTTTCCATAGCATCTGATTTATGAACAGTAAGAAATATTTCTTTATCCGTACCATGATACTCAGCCTTAACAATCTTATCAAGTTCAACTACAACACTTGAAATTTCCTTCCTAGCATCCTCAGCAACTGCAATAATAGCTGTTGCTTCTCTAGGAATGGCATTATCCTTAAGACCTCCGCTAATGCTTACTAATCTATAATCAACCTTCTCGCTAATAGCATAGAGAACTCTGGCAAGTACCTTAGTAGCATTTGCGCTTTCCTTAATTATCTCTACGCCAGAATGACCACCTGTAGCATTATTAACCTTAACCTCATAGAAGGTCATACCAGATGCATCCTCAAGCTCAAATGGAAGGTGACATATAACAGACACACCACCTGCACAGCTTACAAGCAAGATTCCCTCATCCTCAGAATCAATATTAATCATGGTCTTAGCTTTAAGAGGTGAACAATCAAGAGCCACCGCTCCAAGCATTCCAACCTCCTCATCAACGGTAAATACAGCCTCTATAGGCGGATGAGAAATATTCCCCTCATCTGCGAGTATGGCCAAGGTGTAGGCAACTGCTATACCATCATCTCCACCAAGGGTAGTCTTATTTGCAGTAATAACATTATCCTTAACTATAAGCTCTAAGCCATCCTTCTCAAAATCAATGGTTGAGTCAGAAGTCTTCTCACATACCATATCGATATGTCCCTGTAGAATAACCGGCTGACTATTCTCATAGCCCTCTGTTCCCGGCTTAAATATAATTACATTATTAAGCTCGTCCTGAATATATTTGAGGCCTCTATCCTTAGCAAATGAAACTAAGTAATCGCTGATTGCCTTTGTATTACCTGAACCATGTGGTATATTACAAATCTCCTCAAAATATTTAAAAACTACTCTTGGCTTGATACCATCTAACACTGCCATAATTTACTCCTTTAAAATTTGATTATATTCCAACCTGCAAATTGATTAAAAATCTCTACAAACTTTTTCTTCTTTTCCTCATCTGCCACGCTATCGCTTACATCAGCTAATACCTGACTAAGCTTTCTATGTGCGGTATACTGATAATCATTATCCAGCATAGCCACATCCATACCAAATTGTGACCACAGCGCCTTAGTCCATTCCCTAAGAGAATCATTATCATATATTACCTTAATTGATGAATTTATGCTATAGCTATATGGAGATTTTGTGTCTAAATACACTCTCATCCTATCACATATCTGACTGTTATCAGAGGATGTTGCAAATATAATATAATAATAGCCTTCCTCTGCTATCCATTCACCTAAATCACTATCATAAGCTGAAAACATAGATTTATCAAGGGTAAATGTTATCTCCTTGCTTTCTCCCGGCTTTAGATAAACCTTTGCAAAATCCTTTAATTCTTTAACCGGTTTAGGTAGGGTAGACTGGTAATCTCTAATATATAGCTGGATAACTTCAGCACCTGCCATATCTCCCGTATTAGTTACCTTTACATTAATGTCCATCTTATCCTTTATGGTCATAGCTTCAAAATTGTAATCCAAAAACATGTCATAAGTAGTTATCTCTACATCAAATGTAGTATAAGAAAGTCCATACCCAAAATGATACTTAGGCTTAATTTTCTTCTTGTCATAGTATCTATATCCCACATAAATCCCTTCACCATAATTTACATTCCAGCCATCTCCTGGGAAGTTGAGATAGGTTGGTGTGTCCTCATATCTGGCAGGGAATGTAATAGGTAGCTTACCTGATGGATTAACCTTACCTGATATAATATCCGCCATAGCCTTAGCTCCACCCATACCAGGCAGGAACATACACCATATAGCGTCTATACTATCATTATCAAAGCTCATATCAACTGGACCACAGGTGTTAAGGATAATTGACTTGTTATATGGGCAGTTATTGATTAATTCTAGGTCTTCCTTGGATAGATATAAATCCTTTCTGTCATTACCCTCCATACCGCCAAGGGTACATACTATAATTATAGTTATCTCGTCCTTATAGCCGGCTCTATAACCGCCTGTAATATCATTCACAAGACTATCTATGGTTTCTATGCAGTCAGCCTCATAAACATTAGCTTCTCCGTAGATGCTCTTAAGCTCACCTATAAAATCACCAACTCTGTTAGTGTTAATTCCCGCACTTCCTGCACCACACTCCATAAGCCTTTTAGTTCCACTGCCAGCCAGAATTATACTCTTACCCTTAGGAAGAGGATATGTGCCATTATTCTTAAGCATTACTATACCTTCCGCTGCTGCCTCATAGGCTGCATCATCTGTAAATGCTTTTATCTGCTCTAATGATTCTCTACTGTCATTTTCATACAATGGATTCTCTTTAATATACTCAAGAATACTATCCTTGTAGTTCTCACAAAGCCAATCTATAACATTTAAAATATTCTCCACAGCCGTATCTAATGCTTCCTCAGGAATTGTTCCATCCTTTACTGCATTATATACACTTTCCCACTCGTGAGGGCCCGGCATAACTAAGTCGTTGCCACCAGCAAGGGCCTTTACAGGATTAGCAACCGCACCCCAATCAGAAACAACAAAGCCATTAAAGCCCCATTCCTTTCTTAGCTTATCACCAAGCAACCAGGTACTCTCTGTACATGGAATGCCATTAATCTTATTATAAGCACTCATTACTGTCTTAACATTCCCCTCAGTAACACATGCCTTAAATCCTAGAAGATAAATCTCTTCCAATGCTCTAGGAGAAATAGTTTCATTGATACCAACTCTGTTGGTCTCCTGATTATTTGCAGCAAAATGCTTAACATTCGCTATAACTCCGTACTCCTGAACACCCTTAACAAGCTCCGGAGCAAGCTTGCTTACAAGACAAGGATCCTCTGAATATCCCTCAAATAATCTACCATTAAGAGGATCTCTGTGAATATTTACATTAGGCGTACCAAGAAGCATATGGACCCCAAATATACAGCCCTCTATTCCAAGAGCCTGACCCACCTTCTTCACAGTATCCTTATTCCATGTGGATCCAAGCAATATGCCTGGTGGAAAGCATCCTGGGGCATAATCTGTTGTTCCTATGGTATCCATCATACACCCTTCAAGCTTATCAGATATCCAGTCATGTAGTTCTTTATTCTTAGCCTCTAGTCTCTCTGGCTCATAGTAGCTATCTATTACATTTATTAGTGGAGAACTTCCTATCATATTCTCATCACTATAATTAAACACTTGAGTCATATCTCCGAAAAGCTGCTCAAAGTTCATACCGGTTCCACCATCTAAAAGCTGCATTCTAGGTATATCTAATCTTTCAATGGCAGCAGAGCCAAAGAAGGTGGCCCCGTTAACAAGTTTTGCTTTTTCCTCTAGTGTCATTGAACTAATTATATCTTTTATATTTTCTAATTTATTCATATAACCACCCTATATAGTAAACCTAACCCTTTACTACACTTTTCCTTCCAGACTATTATCTATTTTATCATTTGTAACACAAAAAATTAATGCGAACCTTACTTTTCGGTCCGCATTAATTTTATCATATTTTACTATATTTATGAAGAGTAAATATCCATACTACACACATAAGACATATTATAAATTGATACTTAAGTCTAAGCATAGTTTTGTCCAAATTATGTTGAAACTCCATTATTCCCTCTCTGTCACACAGAGAGTAGCCCCTGCCTTCCAGCTCTTTAATTAGCATCAGCTCCATATCCTGTTTTGATACATAAGCACGAAGCTTTGTAGCTTTAGCTTTTAAGGTAGCATTGTTTTCTACGGAAAAGATAATCGGCCTGTCATTATCTAATTCTTCAACCAATATTACTTTTGCCGATGTGTACTTATCATCTTCACTCTTATAATCCAGCAAAATTTCCCCTGACTCATATACTGCAGAATCATAGTAACTATCAATCTGCAAATCCTTTAGCATCTGTTTATATGCCAACTTATTTGCATATAGCATCAACATACTTTTATTATTCTCAATACCATACACATATGAAGCATATTCCTTAGATACTGATATATAGCTTACATCTGTCTCCTTCATTTTATATCTTAGCCTTACTGATGAATCTGCCTGAAGACTTATCATATCTACCTGTTCAAGCTGGGATAACTCATTTAGTTTTATATTTGATGACAGATTACCATACAGCTCATACTCAGTAGGACTATTCACATAGTTATATACAGTAATTACATCCTTAATAATAGAAATCAGTAAAACCAATGCTATTATCCCCAATACAAACATTATCTTCACTCTGTCACTTTGCTTTCTAAGCCTCAAGAAGTCCTTTAGTATCCCCATACTACTCCTCCTTCTCCAGCCTTTTCTTCTTAACATATGACAATATTCCTGCTATAGCAAATGCCATAAGAACCAATACTATGACTCCCATAATTATCCACCACTGAACAGGCTTGTCTTCTTCCTCAGGGTCTGGCAGATTAACAAATGGAGATGTTATTGTGGTTGAAAGCTCCTGAACTACAGTATATTCCTGACCATTTTCATCCTCGTAAACAAATGTTATGATTCCCTCCGTGTCACCATATGATGAACTCCCTTTAAGACTGGTGGCAGAAACTGTTGTTGAACCACTCTTCATGCTTCCAGGCTCAACATCACCTATAAATATGGTACCTTCAGGAATAAGTCCATCTATCTCTAAGTTTCCCCTAACATTATATATCTTTCCCTTGCCAAGATTCATAGCATTGCAGGAAAGCTCCATTACATCTGCAACCTCCATAGATTCAGGTAGAATCACCGGATCAAACTCTACTTTATTAGGCTGACTGACATTTAACTTTGCAGACCCTGAAGAGGCATAGGTTCCCCCCTTATAATCTGCATAATCCATATTAAGAGATATACTATACTGTCCAGCCGGTGCCACAGCACTTACCTTATACTTAAATGAAACTAAATACTTTTCTCCAGCTCCAATGCTATCTATGTACAAAGTATCTGTATCACTGAGCAAAGTCAAATACTCACTGTCTGATACCGATGTTACAGTCATATTCTTCACCCCATTAGAATCACTGGTGTTAATAAGTGTTATATTAGCTGTAACCTCATCACCAGCTACTAAAGGATCTTTTGAATATTCATATGACTGCACCAGTACCTTAGGAGCAAAAGTCGGACCTTCTTCAACTATAAGTTCAGGCTCTACAATAGGATTTTTTCCATCAGTAATGGTCACATATGTTGTTATTGACTCAGATATCTTATTTCCATTTGTATCCTCTGCCTTAATATTAAGAATAACTGGATAGCTTCCATTTATTCTTTCGGCTTTAAGGTCTAAGGTATAAGCTATAAGATAGCTATTAACCGTAGTTGCACCACCATTAACCTTATTCTTAAGAAGTGGTACATCCTTCTCGTAGTTTTTTATAACGAAGGGTGCTGAACTTGTATCTCCCAGTGAAAGGCTGGTCTTAAGGGTATTATTCTTTATATCACCGTCACATAGTATAGGAACAACCAGTATAGCCTTGCCTCCTGATATGGTGGGAACATAACCCTCCTGATAGGTCTTATCCATGCCGTCATACTTGTTCTGATTATCAATGCTTAAGGACACTGTTTTTTTACTGTCCTGATTATTTGATGGCTGCGAATTGTCCGTTGCATCTGTACTGCTTGCAATAGGCAATACCCTATTTCCCATAGCTAATGTGCTTCCACAGCTAAGCCATACAGCCATTACTCCAAGGCATAGACTAATCATTACTATATATTTAATCCATCTATTTCTAATCATTCCCACACATCCTCCATATCGTGAACCACATCACACAGCTCTTCTATATCTCTTGCGTTATGGCTGGCAAGTAAAATCGCCTTGCCCTGAGCCTTTAATTCTTTTAAAAGCTGTCTCATTTCCTCTACACCATGCTTATCTAAACCGTTAAATGGCTCATCGAGAATAAGCACATTAGGATTTTCCATAATAGCCTGAGCTATACCAAGCCTTTGTCTCATACCTAAAGAGTACTTGCCTACAGGCTTCTTCATATCAGGGTCAAGCCCAACCTTCTTAATGTTTTCTCTTATTTCATCTCTGCCAATTAGTCCCTTTAAACCAGCTAAAATCTTTAGATTTGCAAAGCCTGTCTCGTGGGGTATAAATCCTGGTGTCTCAATAATAACCCCTATACTTTCAGGAAAATCCACATCTTTACCTATTCTTTTGCCATCCACATATATTTTCCCCTTGTCAGGTCTCATAAATCCGCAGATGCACTTCATAAGAACTGTCTTACCACTTCCGTTATTTCCTACAATTCCATATATCTGGCCTGGCTTAATGACAAGACTTACATCCTTAAGTACCTTCTCCTTACCAAAGGATTTAAAAACATGCTCTACTAATATTCCTTTTTCTTCCAAATCTTATCACCTCCGAATTGTTCCAGTGAATTTAAAATTATAGGTTCTCATCCTAAGCATAGATAAGCTAAAAAACAACACACTTCCTAAAAGGAAAAATACATAAGACACCCACAGCTTAGGCAAATTATCGTATCCAAAATTATGCATGTAATATGTAGCATGATTAAGGGGAGACATCCATCCAAAGGCAATATTTGCTATCTTATATTGCTCTGAAGTAAGCTTAAACCACTCAGAAATAAGCTGTGGATTAAGCACAAATCCGATTCCACTAAATATAATCCCACCTATCATTCCCCCATTATCCTTCATAAGATTAAGGAATAATATGATGCTGGATAACAAGATAGAATATCCAAGCATAAGTCCAAATATATGTAACATACATCCATAAGGAAAGGATAACTCTAAAACCTTTAGAAATGCAGGTATGGCAATCTCCCTGCCAATATCAGAATATCCTAATATAGCAGCTGTTTTACTCCAGATGTTAGCAGGATAAGCCTTAGTCATACACAGCACACAGGTAGAAACCAGTATAAATGCCACAAAAACAAGAGTAGCAAGTATGACATAAAGTATCTGCCCCAACATCCATACCTTTCTATCTATCCTGATTAAGAAAAAAGGCACATCATTTCCCAGATTTGGCATATCGGAAAATAAAAGTAATAAAAGTAGAGATATTATAAGCACTGAATTAGCATCTCCAAAGGTCCATATAAATGGCTCAAACATTTGCATAGTAGTATCATGTCTGTCAGCAAAGCTTAACACCTTATCTGACAGAAGAAAGCACACTACAAATGCCATAAGAAAGGCAAGTATTATCTGAGGATTCTTATGCCAGCGTCTAAAGTTTACAAAGGCTGTCCTAAATATTTGATTAAACTTATACACCTTCGATACACCTCCTAAGCACCCTGTAATACACCCCATACATAATAAGCATAAGGCCGAGTAGCATAATCAAAACTCCATGCTCCCCAAACACCCATGTATGTACAGGTTTAATCCACTCTTCAGGACTTATGCAGTACAATGATGTGAAGTACCTCTCGTGAAGAATTACCAGCAAATAATAAATTACAAAGCCACCACCATATGCTACATATCTGCTACCTGTAACTGCTGACATAGTTGCAGATACTGTTGCCCAGAAGCAACCACAAGCAAACACAGGAACAAAGGAAGCAGGAATCTCCTCTCCCTTTATCCACTGTGCAATAGCAAGGCTTAATGTTAGCAGTGTTCCCCCACTTAAACCAGTCACTATAAATTTCCCTGTAATGTATGCTTTAACACCTGTTCTATACAGATATAGCTTTATAAAACCACTGTGGTAATCATTTAGCCATGCCGTAGCATAGGGAAATGCAACCACAACCGGCATACATAACAGATAAAAATCTGATGAAAAGCCTGATTTATCAAGTATTAGAATTTCAATTATGAGTCCTATAATAAAGCCCTTTGAAACAAAGGCTCGTTTTAAGTCCATCTCAAATGTATTCATAAACTAATATCCTAATTCCTCATCTATAACTGTTCCATCTATGGCATTAATTTTCAGTACACTATCATTATCTATAATTACGTCGTTAGCATTACCTTCAAATGTCTTTGTACCAATAAAATCCCACACAGGAACCAATAGTCCTGTCTCGAAATTATCCGCCTCACTTATTCTATAATACCTAAGCTCTACCCTATCTATTTGAATGGTATTATGTCCCCACTCTGTGGCATGCTTAATTGCCACCATTTCCTCAAATATGCTCTGAATATCCTCAAAACTTTTCATCTGAGTTTTATCAACTACAGTTTCTACTATTTCCATAGGATAATTATAGTCAAAGCCTACTATTCCATCATCATTTACATATACTAGAATTTCTTCATTGCCCCAAGAGTTTTTTCTATATTTATTTCCATCCCAACCCTCACTGTGCTTCATGTCTGTTCCATTATCTACAAGGGTCTTGTCCATTGTTCTAACATATTTAAATACATATAATTCCCTACAATAATGAGGTGAATAGTGTTACCCGGTTTCATCAACCCACAAAAACTCTCTACCAATTAACTCACAATAAATATCTCCTTCTACACAAGAAAAATCACTTATCCCCATATCCTGCAATAACTTATTCGCCTGTTCTTTTCCTTTCTCTTTAGATATAGTAACAGACTGATATCCATAATCATCTAAGTCATCTTCAGTCACTTTGGCATTTTCAGGTATATCACTTCCCTTAAGCCACATATTATCTCTCATACCTGAATGAGTTCCAACTAAAACAAGAGATATTCCGGATGAATAACCATATGTGCTTGTCCTATATCTTATAGTGTTTCCATATTCACTATTCTGAGCATATAACTCAATATAATTTCCATCTTTACCATCACCTATTGCGCTATATACCTGAATATCTGATTCTAAATTCATATAATAATTCTGGTAAATGGTATTAGGATACTCTACACTCTTATCCGAAGCATTCTTAATTAAGTAATCCGATTCATATCCTTGAAAGATATGCTCTTCAGGCGCACTATCATAAGAAGCCTGAGCATTTTCCAAATCCACCTTATAGTCAGCTAATATCTGTTCTCGTTCTTGTCTTATTACATCATCTAAATCATCTTCTTTAAGTTCATTTTCTAACCTTTGAATATCGTACTTATATAGTTTTATGTCATTTTCAAGTTCTGTCTTAGTCATTTGCCCTAATAATACTTTGTCATACAAGGTAACATCAGGTATTAACGTGGTCCTTACATTATCCAGCATCTCCTGAGTAATCATCTGTTCCTTTATTCTATATACCGAAAGCTGGTCTGTAGTAGGTATATCAACCTTTGCGTCAACATCTACTGTTACCTTTAAATTATCATCTACGATGCTTGTCACATATGAGTTATACTGTGTCTCCACATCCTCAGACATCTCCTCCATATTGACAGATTCCTCAGTATTTTCCGCTTCTTCTATGAGATTATCAAAATCTTTGTTCTTTATAATGGCAGAATCAGGATTGTCTGCACATGCTGAAAGCCCAATAAGCAACGCAGTTCCGACAAGCATTAGAAATCTCTTTCTCATAAAATCTTCTCCCTTCTGATTTAATTCATACTATTTTAAGATGCTTCGTATATTGGTAATATTAATATCCCAAGGTATGATCAATTATAGTTCCATCTATAGCATTAATTGTAAGTACACTCTCTGGCATAGTTTCCTTGACCCAGGAATATCCATCGTCTATGGTACCCTCAAAATCCCACACAGGAACTAATAGACCCGAATCAAAGTTATCAGCCTCACTAATTCTGGCGTATCTTAGAACTACATTGTCTATATCAATGTTCTTCATATAGCTTGCCTCTTCCTTTGTAAGGTCATCCACACCGTGAGATATAATTACCATCTCCTCAAATGTACTTTTTACCTCATCAAAGGTCTTAAGCTGAGACTTTTCAACTACAGTTTCTGTTATCTCAATAGGACAGTTATAGTAAAAGCCTACTATTCCGGTATCGTTAACCATAATAACTATAGTTTCACCAGGCCAATCCTTCTTAACATAGTCATCTCCGCTCCATTCCTCAAAATGCTTTGCACCTGCTTCATTACTAACCATAGTGTTATCAACAGTTCTAAGATATGTAAACTTATAAACCGGTCTGTAGTATAAATCAGATACACTTCTACAATCTGGAATTTCATTGTACTTTCCTTCATCACTGCAAGCAAAATCATTTATACCAAGTTCTGTCAGAAGATTATCTGCCTGTGTTCTTGCATCTTCTATAGACACATTAAGGGTTTCTTTATCTGTGCAATTAACAGTCATTCCATTATCTTGTGCAACCTGGCTCTCTTCGTCTTCCTTATATAATTCAAGGGAGGCTGTATCACCAACATATACTGATGAGGCAAAGGTATGTCCTATAGTATTCTTTGTATATCTGATTACATTTCCATAATCTTCATTGTTTTGAACATACAGGGATATATATTCTCCATTTTTACCATCACTAATTCCATAAAAAACCTCATCTCCCTCAGAGGTAAGCTGGCTTTGCCACATATAGTATTCAGAATCAGGATTTGTTGAATAGAGTTCTGATACAGTTTTAATCATATTATCTGACTCATTTCCCTCAAAGGTTACGCTATCAGGTGCATTCTCATATTTTGCTTCCAGTTCAGCGAGTACATTCAATGTTTCTTCTTTTGCCAGTTCTATATTCTCCGGAAGTATATCACTGGTTCCATTTTCAATAGCCGCAAGTTCATCCTTACAGTATTGAATCTGTGGCTCTAAATCCTGCTTAGTTTCAATATTTAATATAGCCCCATCATAAAACTTCACATCAGGAGCCAATGTAGTTCTCACCTTATCAAGCATATCCTGACTTACATCAGCCTGTTTTACTCTGTATATTGATAGCTTATCAGTACTCGGAATCTCAACCCTTGCATCCACGTTTACATTTATATGAAGATTATCATCACTTATGGTAGTAACATATGTATCATATTTTTCTTCCACATCCTGTGTCATTTGCTCCATATTCACAGATTCTTCAGTATTTTCTTTATTCTCCGCCTCCTCTATCAGGTTATCAAAATCCTTGTTCTTTATAATGGCAGAATCGGGATTATCTGCACATCCTGTAAGTGCAATAATCATGGCTGCTCCTATTATTAATCCATATTTCTTCTTCATATCATTTCTCCTTATCTAATCCTTTTCACAAAACAACTATGTCCATGATAGCTACATAGTATCATGGACATATTCATCGAGTATTCATCGTTTTTTAAACAAATTGTAAATTCATAGAAGTCCCCTTACCAATTTCACTTTCTATAACAAGCTTACAATTATGCTTCTTGATAATAGTGGCTGTTAATGCAAGTCCTAGACCTGCTCCACCACTTTGTCTGCTTCTTGACTTATCTATCATATAAAACGGCTCTAATATCTTATCCTGCTCACTTTTAGGTATTCCCTTTCCAAAGTCCTGAACAGTTATCTGTTTTTCAGATGCCTTAAGTATTATCCTACTTCCTTCAGTACTTGCTTTTATTCCATTATCAACCAGGTTAACAAGTGCATCAGTCATTAGGTCAGGATCCACCATAAAGCATTCTCCGTTCTCCTCACACTCTAATGTCATATTCTTATTCTTTAGAAGCTGACTACAGGATTTTGACACTGCTTCGAACAGCTCCGACACAGGAATTTCCCTTAACTCAAGCGCATCTTCATAATCAAGCTCAAGAAGCTTCATCATCTTCTTAGACAATCGCTCTAATCTGCCACACTCCTGATATATGTAGGTCAAAGCCTCCTCCCTATCCTCATCACTTAGCTTTGTGGTAAGCAAAAGCTGAGAATAACCTGATATGGCAGTCATAGGAGTCTTTAGCTCATGGGTCAAATCTCCCATAAAAAGCGTCTTCTTATGCTCTGACTCTTGCAGGGTATTAGTCCTTTGCTCCACAGCCTCAGCCATCATGTTAAAGCTTTCTCCAAGCTCACCAATCTCGTCAGATGAGCTAATCTCTACCCTGTGATTGTAATCTCCATTTGCAATACTATTGGCTGTCTGGTTTAAATCTTTAAGTGGTTTTAAGACCTTATTCAAAACCCTTGACAATATCAGTTCAACCACAAGAATAACTACAACCATTATAATCAACATACCAATAATAAGAATTCTTAGCTTATCCCACACATAGGTTATATCAGCAACTCTGTAAACCTCTATATATGAACCAATATTATTTAGCTTGTTAAATACTATATAATGTTCACCCTTGTAATTATAAAATGTATAAGAAAAATCACGACTAAAATTATCATATTTTAAACTGGACAGCTCTTCTATGGTAAATATGGTATAGTTATATATCTCCTTTTGATAAGCTATTTTGTCTACATCTCGTAAAACCTCAAAAGCAATATTATATTTATCATCCAGCTTTTTTAACACATAGGAAACATATGTATTTGATACCTCGTACTGTGGATTATTTATGCTGGCATTAAATTCATTTACTACCTGCTGCAAATCACTGGTTGCACTTGCAACAGCTTCATCTATGTAGCTTTTTCTAACCAATGTAAATATTATCACATCACTTACAAGAAGTGTTACAAATACTGCTATAGAGCTAATCCACATAATCTTCGTTTTTAGCTTCAAATCCTACTCCTCCAAACGGTAACCAAGCTTAGATACTGTCTT